>NZ_JAUBVR010000057.1:0-1427 GCF_036705955.1 Microcoleus sp. A6-C6
TGGCTTTTCGCTCATCTGACTACATTACCATATTTTTCGGCTCTCAATCAACTATTTTTTACCTGAATCCTTACCCTGTGACTATCAGAAAAATGCCGATATAATCAAAAAAATTGGGATATTCGCCGACAATTAACGGTGAAGTGAACAGCATGAATAAGGGAGTCAAAGCTACTAGCGGTACTGTGAGGGATAAGTCCGATAGTTTGATGGCTTTAATGTAGAGGATAGCTGTGACTGCGTTGATGCTTCCTCCGATTGACAATGCTATCCAGAATTGCGGGTTTAGTTGCGGGTTTAATTGGGGTATTTTTATGAAAAATAGAAAGGGAGTTAAAAAGACGGCTGAAAAAAATGCTAGTGACCAAGCTACCACGTATTCGTCGTTTTTTTTCAGGTTTTGCTTGCCAAAAACGTCTTTTATTGCTTCAAAAAAAGCAGTGAGAATTCCAAAAATTAACCAAGTCAACCTAAATATGCGCTCCTGATTCGCTCGTCGTTTAGCAAGTCCAATCCTATACCTGTGAGGGTAATTTTACCAGCTTCTAGTACGTAGGCGCGATCGGCAATTTGGAGTGCTAAGTTAGCGTTTTGTTCGACCAATAGAATTGTAACGCCCGTAGAGCGTAGGTTTTGAATAATTGTGAAAATTTCTTTGACGATCGCAGGTGCTAACCCTAAACTAGGCTCGTCTAATAATAGCAGTTTCGGGCGGCTCATGAGCGCGCGGGCGATCGCCAGCATTTGCTGTTCCCCACCGCTAAGGGTTCCAGCTAGTTGAGTGCGCCTTTCTGCTAGGCGCGGAAATAGCTCGAATTGGCGGGTTAAATCGGCTTTGATGGCCGCAAAGTCCGATCGCACATAGGCCCCTAATTCCAAGTTTGTCAACACCGTTTGCTGCGCCAAAACTCTTCGTCCTTCTGGACTGTGGGCGATTCCCAATTTTACCACTTCGTGAGCTTGGCGGCGCGTGATATCGCGCCCGCTATAGATAATTTTTCCTTCACGCAAATTAACTATTTTAGAAATTGCTCTCAGTGTCGTACTTTTCCCCGCACCGTTAGCACCGATGAGACTGACAACTTCGCCTGCATTTACGGTTAAATCAACATTTGTGAGGGCTTGAATTCCTCCGTAATTTACACAGAGGTTTTTGAGTTCTAAGAGGATGTTTTCGTTGGTTTTAATTGGGCTGTGCTGCATTATTTTGTTGTTTAAAAATTTATTATTAACCATAAAGTTTATCTCTTTTCCAGCAGTCCGCCAGGGGTTGAAAACCCCTGTCTCATAGCTAAAGTCCTCTAAAAGAGGACTGTAAGGCATCACTCTAACTCTTAGTCCGCGGAGGCGGACATTGTTTGTGTAGGCGCGATTTCAATCGCCCGCTTATCTTCGATTTAACTCTTAGTCCGCGGAGGCGGACATTG
>NZ_JAUBVR010000057.1:1527-40532 GCF_036705955.1 Microcoleus sp. A6-C6
CTTATCTTCGATTTAACTCTTAGTCCGCGGAGGCGGACATTGTTTGTGTAGGCGCGATTTCAATCGCCCGCTTATCTATTAAACCAATTTTATTTTATGCTTCATCTCCCAAATAAGCCTCAATCACAGCAGGATTATTCCTCACAATCGCAGGCTCGCCCAAGGCAATAAGTTGACCGAAATGCAGCACCGCAATTCGATCGCACAATCCCATCACCAGCGGTACATGATGCTCGATCAATATTACAGTTAAATTGAATTGTTCGCGCACTTCGCGGATAAATTCACTTAACTTGTGCTTTTCGCTGGGATTCATCCCCGCCGCTGGTTCATCTAACAGCAATATTGTCGGTTCTAGGGCTAGGGCGCGGGCGATTTCTAAGCGCCTCTGGTCGCCGTAGGGCAGGTTTTTGGCTTGTTCTGCCGCGCGATCGCCCAATCCGACCAAATCCAACAATTCCCTGGCTTTTCGCTGGGTTTTGCGCTCCATAGCGTTAGATTCTGGTAAGCCGAAAATCCCCGATAGTAGCGATAATACCGGATTTTGCGATCGGCTGTGGATGTGTCGGGCGATCGCCACGTTATCCAAAACAGAAAGTTCTCCAAACAACCGAATATTTTGAAAAGTGCGCGCAATACCTTTATTGGCAATTTGATAAGGCCGCAATTTAGAAATATTTTCGTCTTCATAAATCAGATTGCCACTAGAGGCAGGTATCAGTCCAGTCATTACATTAAACAGAGTAGTTTTGCCAGCGCCGTTAGGGCCGATCAATCCAAAAATTTCATGTTTTTTAACTGTAAAAGATACGTCGTTTACAGCTACTAAACCGCCAAAGCGGCGAGTTAATCCTTGGGCTTCTAAGATGGGAGTGTTTTGTGAGAAAGTAAGTGGTTCGGAAATCATCAAATATGATATAATAGAGATTATGTGATTATGCCTTAGACTTAAGTATAAATGGAATCCGAGGAAATTCAAGCAAAAATTCGCCAAAATTTATATGTTTATACAGCTCATGGAGATATCGAGCGTCAGGCTGATGACTTAACCTTTACTCAGGTTGAGGAAGCTTTGCTCAAGGGAGAGATTCTTGAGCAATATCCTAATACTGGTCGAGGTGAAAGTTGTTTAGTATTAGGTTATGCAGGTGAGATAGCCATTCATATAGTCTGCGGATGGCGCGGTGAAAAAATAGCAATTATAACTGTCTATATTCCCAGTCCCCCAAATTTTATCAACCCTAGAACTAGAGGATAAACTCATGCGAGAAATCCGATGCAATACCTGCGGTAGCAAGAGCTATGAGGAACGTAAAATCAATTACCTTTACAGTCACAAGGGTAAATACTTGCTAGTTCCTAACACACCAGTTGAGATTTGTCTTGATTGCGGCATGATTTATTATGATGCAGCAGTGCTTAAAGAAATTGAGCGCCGTTTCTTTGCTATTCACCAGCAGCATGAAATGCCTGATTCATATATCCAAATTCCCAGCAAAAGTTACACGTAAATCATTTTTGGTTGGTTTGGGAAGATGCGATAATCGCCCTTGGTAGCATTGAAAATAGATTCACTGCTGTAATTTTATCCTCACGGCAAGTATGAGTTCAAGTAATTATATTCCAATACGGTTCACTTAAGACAGATCCCCCCTAACCCCCCTTAAAAAGGGGGGGACAAGAAAGCTCTCAAAGTCCCCCTTCTTAAGGGGGATTTAGGGGGATCTCCGGGGCATAAATAGTGTTAAATGAACCGTATTGAATTATATTCTTAAAATTCCGCTTTTTAAGGAAATTTAGAGATCGATTATCAATTTCACCACTGACAACCACAAATTTAGATCCCCCGGATTCAGAAAACCAGTGTGATCAGAATGTAGATACAATTATTCAAATGGCTGATACCGCTCATCAAATACAAGGAT
Source organism: Microcoleus sp. A6-C6 (assembly GCF_036705955.1). Lineage (NCBI taxonomy): Bacteria > Bacillati > Cyanobacteriota > Cyanophyceae > Oscillatoriales > Microcoleaceae > Microcoleus > Microcoleus sp. A6-C6. Next base: position 3,453 of record NZ_JAUBVR010000057.1, read on the forward strand.
TCTGGCCCATGACGACGCACTACCGAAAAAAAATAGTTGCCGTAATTGCCCTATCGTTTTTATCTTTCACATCGCCTTTACTGTTGATTCGCAGCGCTGTGGCAGAAAGTGTCAGCGCAGCAAAAGCTAGTTCCAAAGAGATTTCCTCCCTCATTGAGAAGTTAAAGAGCAACGATGAAAAGGAACTTGATGCAGCTATTGAGAAGTTAGTAAAAATAGGTGAACCAGCTATCCCCGCTTTGATTGAAGCTTTGCGTGAGAAAAATTTGCTAGTCCGCCGGAGTGTTGCTCAGGTTCTCGGAAGAAATGGCAATCGTGCTATTCCTGCTCTTGTCAACGCATCGAAAGACTCGGACGTAAAGTTACGCCGTAATGCTGTCAACGTGTTAGGAGAAATTATGAATGGATATAGGTATGTACGGGAAGATTTATCAGAAGCTAAAAATGCTGTGCCGCAGCTAATTCCCTTGCTGAAAGACTCCGATGCAGACGTGCGTAGTAGTGCGGCCCGTGCCTTGGGGACTATGGGTGCAGAGGCTAAAAATGCTGTGCCGCAGCTAATTCTCTTGCTGAAAGACTCTGATGCAGACGTGCGTAGCAGTGCAGCCAGTGCCTTGGGGAATATTCCTGCAAAACATAAAACTGTTGTACCGCAGCTAATTCCCTTGCTTAAAGACTCCGATGCAGGTGTGCGTAGTAGTGCTGCTCGTGCTTTGGAGAATATGGGTGCAGAAGCTGCTAAAACTGCTATGCCGCAGCTAATTCTCTTGATTAAAGACTCCGATATAAATGTGCGTAGAAGTGCCACCAGTGCCTTGCAAAATATCGGTGCAGAAGCTAAAACTGCTGTGCCGCAGCTAATTCTCTTGCTTAAAGACTCCGATATAAATGTGCGTAGTAATGCCGCCGATGTATTGGGTAGTATCGGTGCAGAAGCTAAAACTGCTGTGCCGCAGCTAATTCCCCTGCTGAAAGACTCCGATGCAGTGGTACGTCTTAGTGCCACCAGTGCCTTGAGGAGAATCGGTGCAGAAGCTAAAACTGCTATGCCACAGCTAATTCCCTTGCTGAAAGACTCCGATATATTTATGCGTAGTAATGCGGCTGATGTCTTGGGGAATATTGGTGCAGAAGCTAAAACTGCTGTACCGCAGCTAATTCTTTTGCTCAAAGACTCCGATGCAGACGTGCGTAGTAATGCCGCCCGTGTCTTGGGGAGAATCGGTGCAGAAGCTAAAACTGCTGTGCCGCAGCTAATTCTCTTGCTGAAAGACTCCGATATAAATGTGGGTAGAAGTGCCACCAAGGCTTTGGGGAGTATGGGTGCAGAAGCTAAAACTGCTGTGCCGCAGCTAATTCTCTTGCTGAAAGATTCCGATAAACTACGTACCAGTGCCGCCTATGCCTTGGAAGACATTGCTCTTAGCCTTCAAGAAAAGGCAAATACGCTAACCCCATCGCAGTTAAATCAGGCGGTATCAAACCTAGAGTCAGCCTTAAAAATTTTGGAACCGTATGAGGCTGAACGTGATGATCAATATATTTCAGTAGACGATGAGTCGGTAAAGAAGAGAACGATCGCAAATCTCCGTGTATACATCAAGAATCTCAAAGCCGAACAAAACGCCAAGTTATTCAATTTGATGAGCCAGAATCAATGGGTAGCAGCAACAATAATTTACCTAATCTTCTTCCCATCCCTGTGGTTTGCAATCCTCCGGCTGCGTCCCCTGTGGCTGCTGCGAATCAACGACGCACTCAAACCCTACGAATTTAAACTACCAGAAACATGGGGCGGTGCTCCCGTGCGAATTCGCGACCTTACCTTTATCAGTATTTTTATTTACCGTCCCAGAGTTCTAGATTCCTGGGTTTCGGCCCACATCGAAACAGTCCGCGAACAATTTGCTCAACGAAATACAGTCAAAAGCCGCGCTACTTACATCCCAGTTTCTTTTGAATTAGACGACAAAAAACTACCTCAACTTAGAGGTCAAGATTTGCCAACAATTTTCACCAAAAAGCGAATCTGTCTGCTCATCTGGGGTGAAGGCGGTATCGGCAAAACTAGCATCGCTTGTCAAATTGCCGATTGGGCAATGGAACGGGATAAAACCCAACGCCTCTGCAAACACCTGATGATTCCAATCTTGATCGAAGAAGAACTAGACAGTAAAGTCGCCGCAGGCAAACATCCCTTTTTTGAAGCCATACGCGGTCAACTAAAATCTATCACCAACCATCCCACGCCCATTGCTGAAGAACTGCTGCAAAAATTGCTACAACAGCGCCGCATCCTGGTAATTGCCGACCACTTTTCAGAAATGGCAGAAACAACCCAAAAGGAAATTGACCCTAATGCTGCCGATTTTCCGATCAATGCTTTAGTTGTGACTTCGCGACTTGATTCCACAATGGGTAAAGCCAACAAAAACACGCTTCACCCGTTGCGAATTGAGGGATCGGAACTATCAGCTTTTATGGAAAAATACTTAGATAAGCTAGGAAAATTAAATCTTTTTAACGGTTCGCAATTTCATTATGCCTGCGGCGATTTGGCTAAACTCTTAGAGGAAATCAGAATTCAAGGCCGAAGTACAACTGTATTGTTTGCCAAACTGTACGCCGATGTGTTAGTCGCGAAAATGGAAGGCAACAAAACGGGTAAGTTACCTGAAAATATACCAGATTTAATGCTTTCCTACCTGAACGAACTGAACCGGGACATGGTAGAAAATAAATTGACAGATATCACCGTTCACGAAGATGCTAAATTGCTCGCTTGGGAATGCCTGAAACTCACTTATCGACCCACTAGCACTAAGATTGAAGATGCTATAAATGCGCTATCTGCATTTAATTCACAAGATGTGGAAAGACGCTTCAACTATCTCCAAGAAAAACTCCACCTCATCCAAACGAATGTTCCTAGCAAAGAGAATATCCGCTTTGTACTTGACCCCGTAGCCGAGTATTTAGCAGGATTGCATTTAGTCGATATTTATGGTGAAGATGAAAGCAAGTGGCGGGATTTTATAATAGATGCAGACTTTCAAAATTCGCCAGAGGCAATTAAAGGTTTTATGTTAGCAGTTCGTGATTGTTATTTGGCCAAGATTCCCGGTGCAAGAGATACTAACTTTTTGCCGAAAGAAATCGCAGCGCGCTATAATGTCCTAATTACCGTACCGCTTCAATCTCCTCAAGCCGTCTCGCCAGGGTAATCCTATGACTGCATACAAACATGACTCGCAGCCTTCCCAAGCAAAAGTGCTACCGACGATGTACGATCTACCTAGCGAAGACCCGGAGGAGCCTGGTTTGCCTGACGAATATCACCGCTTGCAAGCACAAGTTTTGTGCGATAGCTGCATTCCCCCTAATTATCCAGCCGATCGCGTATTCTCTGCCAGCGATCTCAATCTATACTACGACTCCAACCACCTTAATTGGTACAAAAGACCCGATTGGTATTTAGTTGTCGGCGTTTCGAGATTTTACCAAGACAGAGACTTGCGCCAAAGTTACGTGATTTGGGATGAGGTGGTAAGTCCTTTAATTGCGATCGAATTTCTATCACCAAGTACGGAAGATGAAGATTTAGATTTTACAGAATCGGAACCCAACAAACCGCCGACTAAATGGCAAGTTTACGAGAGAATTTTGAAAATTCCTTATTACTTTGTTTTTAGCAAATACAACAATCAACTGAGAGTATTTCGCTTAATTGGCAACCGTTACCGCGAACAATTGTTAACAGGTTCTCGATTCTGGATACCGGAAATCCAGTTAAGTTTGGGTTTGTGGGAAGGTGTTTTCCTCCAAAATGAAAGGTTGTGGCTGCGCTGGTATGATCTTAATGGCAATTTGGTTCTGACTCCTGAAGAATTTGAAAGACAGCGAGCTCAATTGGAAAGTCAACGAGCTGAATTGGAACGCCAACGAGCCGAATTTGAAAGGCAGCAAGCTGAAATTGAAAGACAGCAAGCTGAATCGGAAAGGCAACGTGCTGAATTTGAAAAACAACGGGCAAATCAATTGGCCGATCGCCTGCGAGACATGGGCATTAATCCAGATGAACTGTAGTTTTATGCTAATCATATAACCATGTACATACCAGATTCGCAATCTTCCCAAGCAAAAGTGCTACCGACGATGTACGATCTACCTAGCGAAGACCCGGAGGAGCCTGGTTTGCCTGACGAATATCACCGCTTGCAAGCACAAGTTTTGTGCGATAGCTGCATTCCCCCTAATTATCCAGCCGATCGCGTATTCTCTGCCAGCGATCTCAATCTATACTACGACTCCAACCACCTTAATTGGTACAAAAGACCCGATTGGTATTTAGTTGTCGGCGTTTCGAGATTTTACCAAGACAGAGACTTGCGCCAAAGTTATGTGATTTGGGATGAGGTGGTAAGTCCTTTAATTGCGATCGAATTTCTATCACCAAGTACGGAAGATGAAGATTTGGGGCTGACAGAATCCGCACCAAACAAACCTCCGACTAAGTGGCAGGTTTACGAGAGGATCTTGAAGATTCCCTATTACTTTGTGTTTAGCAAATACAACAATCAACTGAGAGTATTTCGCTTGATTGGCAACCGTTACCGCGAACAAGTGTTAACAGGTTCTCGATTCTGGATACCGGAAATCCAGTTAAGTTTGGGTTTGTGGCAAGGCGCTTTTCTACAAAATGAAAGGTTGTGGCTGCGCTGGTATGATCTTAATGGTAATTTGGTTCTGACTCCTGAAGAATTTGAAAGACAGCGAGCTCAATTGGAAAGCCAACGAGCCGAATTTGAAAGGCAGCAAGCTGAAATTGAAAGACAGCAAACTGAATCAGAAAGGCAACGCGCTGAATCGGAAAGACAGCGAGCTGAATTTGAAAGACAACGAGCCGAATCGGAAAGACAACGGGCTGAATCGGAAAGTCAACGAGCCAATCAATTGGCCGATCGCCTGCGAGCAATGGGCATTAATCCAGATGAACTGTAAAATGAAGTAGCAGCGTGAAATACTGTCTGCTGTCTCAATAAAAATTTATTAACTAAAAATAACTTATGCCAGAATCTACTTCATTGCGCGATCGCTACCTAGCACTGATCGATAAAATTGTCGAAATCACCCTCAAAGGTCAAATTCGCTCTAAAGAACAAGTATATCAAATGTTGGTGCAAGACATTGGCACCGGCACCGGCGAAATCTTTGAACGCTGTTTCGGCGAACGCTTAGATGCCACCGAAAACCTGCTCAGAAATGAAAAGGACGAAATCAAACAAGCCAAGGCAAATCGTAGCCTCAGAGCGCTAAAAACCATCCAAGGAGAATGGGAACGCTGGCAGAAGGATAACCGAGTCGATCGCGAAATTGCATCTTCCATCCAACAAATCCTTACCGCCGAATCCAACGGCCGCCTCCTGGCAATATTGCAAATAATCGATCCCAATAAAGAACATCCGCTGACTTTAGAGCAATTGCAGCAGTTGTCCAAATCCGTGCACCAACAAATGCTGCAAACTACCAATCCCGAAACCGAGCGAGATTTGCAGCAAATCACCAGCGGGATTGCCAAAGGTTTAGAATCTTGGCAGCGCTTGGAACCGGAACTCGTCGGCTGGATTTATCAGCCGCAGCAGCTAGGATTCGCTGGTAGTCCCGAACAAAATGGGCCTTGGGCTTTTTGGGCAAAAAAGGTTAATAGTCCGTTTCCTCACGCTCTTTTGCAGACTATTGCCAGGGGTGATTCTATCGTTGAACTGGCAGCCAAGCAGTCTAATGTAGAATTAAGTACATTGGTTGAGTTGGCAATTATTTTGCAGTGCTTACAGCGGGCTTTGGCGACATGGTTCGATAAGCAAGTTTACGATTCTAAAGTATCCACAAAAGCTTCGATTTCTACTTACATTACTTTTGCGGTAATTTGGAGTCAGCTAGCTAGTGGATTTAATAATTCTACTAAGAGCGGCGAGCAGTTGGCCAATGCTTGTTTTCAAGTGACTTTGCAAATTTTGCGCGCGTTTTCTCAGCGGGAATACTTTCCGCTTTATGGCGGGATTTTTGCTTCGTTTGATGGTAAAGCTCTGCGGCATACTTTGGATTATTTAGATGAACCTCTGCGCCGTGTTGAGGGTACTCAAGCTAAGGCTCGGATTTTGACACTTTTGGGTTATTCGATGCAGGCGGCTGGGGCCTATGAGCGATCGATCTTACTGCACAAGCAAGCGCTGGAAATTGCCCGTCTGGAGGAGGATAAGGCCTGCGAAGTTGCTAATCTCAATCACATCAGCCGCAATTATGTTGCTCAAAAAAATTATCAAGAAGCGATTAATTACAGTCAGCGGGCTTTAATTATGGCACGACAAGCGGGAGAGCGGCAAGGTGAGGCAAATGCGCTGGCTAATTTGGGCTACAGCGAGGTGTTTCAAGCGCGGCAGTTGGAGGAGGTGGAACCGGAGGTTTATGAAAGTGCGATCGGCTATTTGGAGCAAGGCTTGTTATTATCGGAGAAATTGGGAGACAGGCAAAGTCAAGCTTTTTGCTCTAGCAGCCTCGGAATTGCTAAAATTACTCTGGAAAATGCCGCCGGTGCGATCGAGTATTTGGTCAAAGGTTGGCAAGCTGCCCAATTTTCGGGCGATTTGTATTTGCAAGGTCTGAATTTGGCTTATTTGGCTCAAGCTTATTACAGGATGAATGAACTAGAACAAGCGATATTTGCTGGTAGTTTGGGGATGTATACTTTGGAGCAAATTGGGGCGATGGAGTGGCGGCAATCGGCTGGTTTGCTGACTATTTTGCGCGGACAAATGGGGGCTGAAGCTTTTAAAGAATCTTTGGCGAAAAGTCGATCGAATATCATTCCGGTAATTGGTGTTGATGGCTACGATTACATCCCAGAATTGCTGGAAAAATATCAGCAATCTATTTAACTCTTTGTGGAACAGGCATCTTGCCTGTTGCTAAGAAAGGGGGCGGGTTCTCCGGCCCACCCCATAATCAAATTCATCAAGAGTGGCACAGGCATCTTGCCTGTTGCTGAATATTTTCAAGCACCCCAGTTTCCGAATAATTACTTTTCAACTATCACCGTCGTGCCAACTGCGACTTTCTCAAATAAAGCCTGGGCATCTTTGTCAAACATTCTGACACAACCGTGAGAAGCTGCTCGCCCGATCGACTCTAGAGTCGGAGTCCCGTGAAAACCGATCACATTCTTACCATCCGTCCAAAACCCGATCCACCTTGTACCCAGCGGATTGTCGGGCCCTGCGGGTACAATTTCTCCCGTCCAAGGATGCTCCCAAGCAGGATCTTTAATCATTTGCATGACTTTAAAGCTGCCCGTGGGAGTTTCCCAGCCCTGTTTCCCGATCGCCACCGGGAAACTCGCTTGCACCTTATTTTTGCGGTAAACATAGACCCGACGTTCTCGCAATTTCAGCACTAAACGTACTTCCTCAATGGGATTTTCTGCCGCCTTTGGTTCTTGGGGAATATACTGAGACGGTTCGCCCAATGGTGGCAGTTCTGGAACTCCGAGATTTGGCAATTTTACATCGGATTTTGAGCGCTGGGCGATCGCACTATTACTTAAATTAGCAACAGATTGGGCAGTCGCCTGCTGCTGTAGGGCAACAGACAGCAGCGCTGCACTCAAACTCAACGCAATTAGCTTGTTAAATAAAAATTTGCTGTTCACCATTTTTTTGTTCGCTAAACTCCTCATCAGCAGTTCCTACAAAGTTCCTATCTAATTATCCGCCAACCGCACCCGATCTGAAAAGTTTTAAGATGGCTTTTTGACTGTCAATATTGCGCCGTTTTTAGTTGAAAGTTCATCAAAGCACAGGGGATTTAAAGCCCCCACCTTTAGGTGGATTGTTTTTAGGCTGGGGCTTAAATCCCCTGCCTAAAAACTTCGCACTCCAAAGTCAACTGTCAACTGTCAACTGTCAACTGTCAACTGAACTGTGGCAGGCTGGCGATCGCGAATTGAAACTATGGCGCTACTGCATGGGGCAAGCAGAATCTGTCTGTTGGCAGAGTTTCCCGCTCGTGCCGCAACAGTTAGGTGGGCGCAAAAAAACTGCAACGGTCGATCGAACAAACTCAATATATCATGCCTACACTCAAGAGATGCCAAGCGCTGAACTTGTTGTAAATGGGGAACTTTTCATGTATAATTCAGTCTTTCAAAACTTGTTCGATAATCTTTTTTTGAGATTGTCATAAATTTACTACTCCGGGGATTAAACTGGATTAGGTTTAAAGGTTGGGATTTTCGCGTAGCGAAAGCAAGCCCGACCCTCAAAGGCAGTTAATGTGAGGTTTCAATGCGTCTTCAGAACATCAAATTATTGACAGGTGCAACCCTGTCGGTGCTCATTTCGGCGGTCTCAGTGCATCCTGCGATGGCTAACCCTGCAATTGAAATAGCCCAAACACAGACCACCACAACAGCAAACGCTCAAATTTTTACGGGTTTTGTCAAAAATATTGTCGGCGACATAGTAACAATTCGCCCAGAAAGCGGGCCGTACAGGACTCTCAGGATTCAAAGATGCGTCCTGAGAATTACTGCCCTCGTACCGGGAATGAAAGTCAGAGCGACGGTATCGGGAGATCAGGTGGAAAATCTCACAGTGATCCCCAATTATAAGGTGGTCTCTACAACCGTTGTTCGTCCTGCCACCCCCGCACCGCGTCCGACTCCTGAACCGCCACCAGTTCCGGCTCCCCGCCCGATTCCCCGTCCGGCTCCCGCTCCAATTCCGGCTCCCCGTCCGATTCCGGCTCCCCGTCCGGCTCCTCCTGTGAGAGGACTTTGGTAGAGTTACCGTTGTAAACGGAATTAAGCCATCGCGCGCGCGGTGGCTTCGCTGTTTAGGAGCAGTTAAAATCATAGAATTGTCGAGCAATTGTGGAGAAATGGCTGCTATGTATTACCTGCGTTTCCTGTTGCTAATTCTGCTGTTACCTCTGGTTGCGTGCGATCGACCTACAGATGCTACAGCAACTCCTGTACCCGCACCAAGTCCGCTGTCGCAAATTCCCTCCCTTGCGCCGCTGACAAATGTTCGCACAACTCAAATTGTACCGACCAAACCGCTTTCGCCACAGCCCATCCGCATTGTTGCAACTGCTTTACCGCAACCTTTCGCCAGCCAAAGCGCCTCAAAACCTCCTCAAGTAGTACCGATTCCCGCATCGCCAGTGCTGCGAGTGCCTCCTGGCTTTGTCGTCAACGTTTTTGCTGACAATTTAGACGCTCCCCGATGGCTGGCTTTAACGCCGACAGGGGATGTTTTGGTAACAGAAACGCGCCAAAATCGGATTAGGCTGCTGCGGGATGCCAACGGTGACGGCGTTGCTGAGGTGAACATGACTTTTGCTAGCGCCCAAAATGGGTTAAATATTCCCTTTGGCATGGCTTTTGCCGATCGCTATTTTTTCCTCGGAAACACCGCCGAAGTCCGCCGATTTCCCTACACAAAAGGGCAGGAACAATTAACAGGTACTGGTGAAAAGATTGCCGATTTACCTGGCGGTGGCTACAACCAACACTGGACGCGAAATGTTGTCGCTTCCCCGAACAACCGCCAGCTTTTCGTATCAGTTGGTTCCCAGTCTAATGCCGACTCCGAACCGCTGCCGAGAGCATCTGTGCAAGTGATGAATTTGGACGGCACAAACCAGCAAACATTTGCTTCCGGTTTGCGAAATCCTGTGGGATTGGATTTTCACCCAAAAACCAATCAACTCTATGCGACAGTCAACGAGCGCGATGGTTTGGGAGATGATTTAGTACCGGATTACTTGACCAGAATTCGTCAAGGCGAGTTTTACGGCTGGCCTTACGCTTATTTTAAGCCGAATTTGCTCGACCCGCGCCATGTCAAAAATGGGAATAGCGAGCGACCTGATTTAGCAGCTAAAACATTAATGCCGGATGTGCTGTTTCAGGCGCATTCGGCGGCTTTGGGGCTTCAATTTTACGACGGAAAAACATTTCCTAAAAGATTTTTTAACGGCGCGTTTGTGGCGTTTCGCGGCAGTTGGAACCGCAATGCAGGAACTGGGTATAAAATTGTGTTTGTACCCTTTAATGCGGCAACTGGACGGCCTCAAGGTTATTATGAGGATTTTCTGACTGGTTTTCTCACAGATCCGTCGGGCCCGAAAACTTGGGGGCGGCCTGTTGGTTTGTTGGTTTTACCTGATGGGAGTTTGCTGTTTACTGAGGAAGGGAATAACCGGATTTATCGGGTGCAGTATCGCGGCTGAGAATTGGGCGATCGATTAGATGCCGACTTTTTCAAGAAGTCGGTATCTGGTTGTTTAGTCAGCTTCAAACCTTGCTAAGTTGAGATTCACTGGAAAATTTCTGAAAAATTAATAACCTATCTTCTTCCGCAGTTTCTCGATTTAAATCAGACAGTTCGTAATAGGAATCTGTTTCGGGCAAGTAGATTTCCGGTAAATTTTCAGGCAGGATTAAATAAGTGTTTTTCACCTGTAAATCATTGTCTATATCTAATGAATATAGAAATCCGTCAACAGGATTTACAATTAACTCGTGCAATGAAACTTGTCCCTCTATGTAAAGCTTGAGAGTTAGTTGTGCAACTCTGAAAACCAACCAGCGATTGTACAAATTATCTACATCGCACCAAGAATAAAGATAGCTATCGCCGTATTCATTCTCAAAAAGCGATAGCAGGGGGCCGTCGAAATACTCTAAATGGACTATGCTTCTGAGAGTTAGAGGAAATTTACTTAGTTTAAATCCTATTAATTGTTCCATATTTTTCTACCTTACAATAAACAAGATGTTATTACAAATTTGGCTGCTAAATCAGCAGTAGCAAATTCATGTAGGCTGAAGTGACCGTTATCATCTATTTTGGAGAGAACTCCATCTGTCTTGCAGAGCGCTCCTGCTGCTATGTGAGTCCCCAGAGAATCACGCAGTTTTTTTCTTTTTTTTGTTAGTTTTAAATAACGTTTTTCGGCATTTTCCCTGGTATCAAATAATGATAGCGCATAACCTTGACATCTGGTTGCTTCAGTTTCTGGTTTTAGGTTGCGCTGCGGAGTTATTATCAGCACTGGTTTAAAGTTATCAATAGATCGTTCATCATTGGGTTTAAATACAAATCTAAAAGCCAGCATTTCTTTAGGTTCATAGTCCAGTGGTGGGCATTGAGTTGAAAGCTTATCTATATATTCTTGATGTTTGAAACACATATTGATAATTTTAGTAGCCGATTTGATTTTAAAGTTTAGCAGAAAATCGCTATTTTTTATAACAATGGTAATCCGTGCTTTTTGCTGTAAAATCAGTGGGGTATTCCTGTTAACTATAGTATTTTTAAGTCTGTATAGCAAACAACCTAAAAATTTGGCGATCGCGCTTTAAAATGCAGAACCTGGTTGTTTGAGAAACTCTGCTTCTTCGGGAGTTGTTTCGCGTCCCAGAATTTGATTGCGGTGGGGAAATCTCCCAAAACGCTCGATTATTTTAAAATGTCGTACTGCGAAATCTATGACTGAATCGCTTTCGGGTTTGCCGCTGAGCTGGCGAAATAGTTCGACAGATTTTTGCTGGTTTTCTAAGTTTTCGCTGTGTTCAAAAGGTAGGTAAATAAACCATTTTTGTACTTGCAGCAATTCGCGATCGAAGTTATTGTTAACACCGTGTTGGGCGGCGGCTAAGGCTTTGCTGTCTGTGGCGAAGGCTTGGGGCCTTTCGCGAAACATATTGCGCGGGAATTGATCGAGCAGTATGATTAATGCTAGGCAGTTTTCCGGGGAATCTAGCCACGAGTCGAGTTTACCGGATGCTGCTAGTTCGTATTGCGGGAGAAAGTTCGTTAGTATTTCCGCATCAAAATTCGCATCTTTTTTAAACCACTTGTTTTGGACTTTTCCAAACTCAGGAGAGTTCGATCGACCAAACCAAAAATCTAAAACTTCATTCATTAGCAATCGAGTGTTTGATTGATTGTTGATTGCAGCTTCTGTGTCTGTAGTTGCACAAAATGTGCTTGATGCACAACTACAAACCGCAGCGATTAATGATTGGCAATGAGGACTGAGAAGCGTTTGTTGTCCGGTGCTTAAATTTACGAACTAGCAAACAGTCTGTCCCAAGTTTTGCCTCCCACAATTCCGTCTACAGGAAGGTTGGCTTGTCGCTGAAATATTTTCACTGCATCTAGGGTTGTCCGGCCGAATATGCCATCAAGTGCGATCGGTTCTGGGCAGACACCCTGCGCGTTCAACAATTTTTGCAGTTTCTTCACATCTGCCCCTCTCGATCCGTGTTTTAAAATCCTTTTATGGAATCTAACTTCTGGTTCGTGGCAATCATTAGTGGGGCAAACTTCGCCGCCTGAATAATAATTGGCTGCATTGGCGCCAGTCAACACTAATATGCCAAGAACTGCTAGTAAATAATAAAAAGTCGGCTGCTTAGGCTTAACCTCATGCTTAACCTCATGCTTAACCTCAGGCGGTTTTGGGTGGCATTCTAGTGAAATAGTACCAGTACAAACTTTTGCGGACATAGTTTCCCTGTTAATTTTATCAAGCGTTTTCGGAAATTTTGACGATTGTTTGAGAGTGAGCAACCGGGTTTATGGGATGGAGGTATCCAATCTCGCTAGACCGGGTTTCTGGCAACAGTCAACCGACATTCTACAATAGAAGTGGCTTTACTGCAAAATCTTTGATCGTGCAAGTTAAATTTTGTTGCTCTTGGGTAGCAGCAAAGGTAACAATTACTTCGCAGGCAATAGCAACCGTCAGCATTACCAAGTTTCTTGCCAGCGGGTAATCACAAATGTCATCATTCGCCGGTGAAGGAACGCGATAGTGTTGGTTCCAAATTATTTCGGAGTAATCTGCTGCTAATCCGACGTGCACGCAGGGAATGGAGGTACTCGCACAGTAATCCTTGACTGCTTGCCGTCCGACGCTGTTATCAAAAGTATCGATCGCAACGGCGCTGTTGGCAAGCAGTCGATCGACATTGGCGGGTGTCAATTCCTTTGAGTGCGCGTCAATGCTGACTCCCAAGGCGCGGTAGAGGTTGTTGGCGAGAATTTTGGCTTTGAATGCGCCGATATCCGATCGATAATAGGGTTGAGTGGAAAGGTTGCGCTCTTCGATGCGATCGCGATCGATGACTTTTAACTGACAAAAGCCCGATCGCGCCAGACTCTCTACAATATTCGCACCCAAAGCACCCGCGCCGCACACCGTTACCTGGAAATTTTTGATCAGCGACATCACTGAGGAATTTCTGTAAAGTTGTTCGTGAAAAAATATACTCATGACAGTTGACAGTTGACAGTTGACAGAATTGATGATTTTTATCGATTTTCGACGACTCCGACTAATGACTGCAAGTCGAAATCTTTGTCCAATCCGCTAAGACAAATGCCAGCACTCATTACTGTTAAGTCATTTTTTGCGATCGCAGAACTATGATGTTCTCCACTGCCGCTAGTCCATTCAACCAGCCAGTAATTTTTGCGATCGCAAAAATCCCGCAATTCCCCGCCGCCCATCTTCAAAGCCCGCTGCAAGCGCTGTTCTGCCTGCACATTCGGGTCTAAATGTTTAATATTTCGGGAGACCAATTCGTAAACAGTTCGCATTTCCGGCGTCATCCCTTTAAAGCAAACTTCTTCAGGTAAAATCAATTTTTTCAAAGCTCTTCTCAACTGCTCAGCAAGCAGCGGATCGGCGCGCCTGTCAATTTCTTCAAACCACAAACAATCACCGTCCCACCGCGCCAGAATCGGCTCGAACTGCGAGCCTTTAGTTACTAAATGTACTGGCACGGGTTTAGCAAAACCAGTGCGCTGTTTAGCATCAGATTCATTAACAGGATAACCCAGCCAAGTTTGCCCTTGCAGCACGCAAGCCAAATGCAAGCGAATCGGCATGAGTAGTTGCAAATACTCTGCCACTTGCGGCAAAATAGGCTCCTCAATTACAGCAGCAATTTTCTCATTTACAGGCTTAAAAATAGCCCATCCTTCAAAATTTTGCGGCTGCGGTTGAAACAGATAAGTCATCCCACTTATCCTTATCCGCACCCTTCCCCCCCGCACGCAGGGAGCCAGGAATTGCGTATCGAGCAGTTGCCCTTCTTGCGCCGCGAGTTGGCTGAGGATTTTGCGGATATCTGCCACTGAATTGACCTCCGTAATTTTACTTATTTTTACATAACCTGCTCTTAACTTAAGCGATTATAAACATTTACCAAAAATCTTGACATCAATAAATATTATAGGATAATATTTATCGAGCCTCCAAATTTAACCTTGTAGAGATATCAAGTAAATATGCTGAAAAAACTCTTTTCTAAGTTAGTTATTGTGACAGCTTTGACAATTCCTATCTTAGCATTGGCCCAGGTTGCTCATGCTCAGAACACTCATGGAGCTACTGCTTATTCTCCGACTTCTGACGCCACGGGTATTAGTTGGGATCATGCTACAGAAAAAGAAGCACTAGATGCAGCAGTAACTGCCTGCAATCAACAAAGTGGCGGGGCTAACGATTGTGTAGCTCTGACATCTAATACGAATAATTGTGGAGCGATATCAGTAGGGAAGGGAGGAGCAGGTGCAGGCTGGGGCGATGATAAAGCAGCAGCAGAAGCTCAAGCTCTCGCTGCTTGCAGTGAACTGGAAGGAGGCAACTGCAAAATAGAACTTTCAGCTTGCAACAATTAATTGAACCGATCGAAATCGGTTTGAGCGGTGTATATTTTCGCTTGTAAAATAGCCGAGAAAATAACCATATTATGTCCGTTCATTTCCGAGGCGAAAACGGTTTGTAGTGAAGACTTTAGTCCTCAGATTGTAAGGAATAAAGTCCTCACTACAAACCAGTAGGCTGCACCACAAGCACCTTACCTAGTTAATCTCCTACTTCCGAAGTAACTGCATCAGGTGGCAGCAAACTTTCTAATCTATCTTTAGACCAGTATTCAGTAGGATAAGCAAGTGCAATAATATCAGAGAGTCGAATCAACCACGTAACTTGTCCGTAAGCATCGATATTTTCCCCGTGTTCGTTAGGGGGAACTATTACCAAAAGTTCGGCAAACTCCCCGTACAAGTTAATCGGGATGCCGCCGAAACTGCTATTATTTGTTTTAACCCAAACTTTACAGCCTCGATCGAGAGCTTCTTGCAGTCGCTGGCAGAGCAAAGTGGATTTTTTGACCTGGGATTTTTTGGCTTTAGACTTTTTTCCCATAGTTTTAAGAAGTTAAAGTAGTGGTACTGTGGGTTGCACAGTGGGTTGAGATAAGCGTGCGATCCTCTTCGAGGGCTTCGCTAACGCGATTTGGTATTGAAACGGACAAAATCAAAAAGGGCGATCGCCCTGTTGCCACCCTACTACTCTAGTCTATAAGAAAGTGCCATAGTGCGATCGTAATAACAATTTAATCGCAAAATCGGGAAATAATCTGCGGTATCAATTTACAGAGTCAATCAACGATCCACGTATTTATACTGTGTCCAAATGTAGTATGATCAGTGGAATCTTCCCAAATCGTTTAAGTAAAACAATGGACTGGCGAAAGCTCATTCATCCCAACCCAAAAACTGCAACAAGTCAACCCGCACCGCCAGAAACTCGATTGTCAGTAGAATTCTTGCTGGGGCTGTTTGCGGCGGGATGGACGGAACAACAGGTGTTAGAGAAATATCCTACACTCACTTCGCCGAAGTTGCGCGCTGCTTTGGCTGCTGCGGATTTTCAGTTAGTTTCATCCATCGCCAATCCAGAATTACTGGAAATTATCGAGCAAACTAGAGAAGAATTGACGATAGGCAAAAAGTTGCCGCTTCAGGATACTGAGGGAGATGTTTGGGAGTAATATCAAATACGGTTAGATTGGAATTATATCGCGAACACTGGCGAACTCACACTGCACTCCGAAAATTCTGCGATTCTGTTTCTGCCAAATGTCGATGATGTTGACGCATTCCCTCTAGCATAACTTGGTCTGACGGATCGAGTCCATCGGCATCTTCATCAAGCCCAAATTTTATACAAATTTCATCAAGCGTCTGAGGTTGAGTGACTCTTAATTTAGCTCGTTTCAGTGCCGTTAACAAGCGAGTTGAATTAGCAGGAGAACGCAACAAGTAAAGCGTTTCTAGCAAACTTTCTAATTCTGCCTTAGAAATCAAAACTGCATTTTTGCCGTTATGTCTGGTTATCACAATTAATTCCCCAGTTTCAACAGCACGATCGCAAAGTAAATCAAAATTTTCTTGAGCCTCAGCGGATGTAACCTCAGTTGACATACCAGAATAAAAAATATGAGGATTGCTCACCAGCATAACTGACGGGCAATCCCATTCTATCACTTGTCATCCCTGACCGGCAAAGCCATATCCAGAATTTCCATCAACAACTCCAGCCGCGAAGGGCGAGACAACATCGGCACCAAGTTCGGCAGCGAGTAATAATCACCCGCAAAGGTAAACGTTTCCACTGACACTTGCTTGTCCTTCAATTGGTTCTCAACATAATCGCAGTAAGCGCCAACTCGCACAATCACCACATCAGGAATTACCCCCAAACTGCGGCAGTAATTCTGATAAGCATCAGCAAAATAAGGTGCAGAATTTTCGCCTTCATCTGTTACCATAATGAACTGCTCAACCACTTGCTTCTTAATCCGCATTGCTTCCACCGCGCAACCGCAGCTAGTGCCGCCGCCTGCGTTAATGTGCTGGAATGCGCGCTCCCAATCGGTCAATTCGCTGCCGTTTGCTTGCACTGGATACGGCATCGTGTCAAAGGCATAAACGAACAGTGCAGCCTCGGAAATGCCCGATATCAAAGCAGCTAGACGCTTCCCAACTTCGATCGCACTTTCCATACTTCCCGACTTGTCAATCAACAAACCGGTGGCTTTGACAATCTTGCCGCGCTTCTTTACCTGTTCGTTTGTCACCGCTTCCAGCTTCGCCGTTGTGGCTGCGTCGAAGTTAGCGCCCGCGCCCGCAACACTCGCTTTGTATGCAGAAACCCGATCGCACTTTGCCGCTTCATCCAGCTTCGAGTCAATCAACTGCTTGACATCCGGGTGATCCATCGCGCCGCGAGACTGAATTGATTTCAGGTTGTTGATCACTTCCTGCGGCGACATCGAGTTAATCAGCGCTGCTAACACCGTTGGCGTGAGCATTTTGATCGCACCAACTGCGATCGTATACGGAATCTTGTATTCAACAATCAAATTCGCCTGTTCCGCAGGAGTCGCGGCCTTCGCTAACTGCTTTAACACGAATGCCAGCGAGTCTTCCGGCGGATTGTCCTTAAACAGAATAGCATTAGCTCGATCGCTCGGCTTGACGTGTAAAGTGGCGTACAAGTGCTTCATCGCCTTGCGGTTGCGTAGGGCGGCGCGATCGAAAAACTGAGCATTCTTTTCGCGCGATCGCAGATAGCGAGTGACAGCAGTGCGCGCGCTGCGTGGAACCTTATTTTGGTGCTGCTTCATAAAGTCCACAATCCGCGAAACCTCGTAGGGCGGGAACTCTTGCAACATCATAAACCCGGCATCTCGGTGCTCTGTCAGCGCCGAAGTCAGCAAATTTCCGGCAAAAACTTCCTTGTGATCGCGCACGTCGCCGTGACGCTGATACCACACTGCTAAATGACCGTAAAAAATCGGGTCTAATTCGATAATTAACTTGTGAATTTCTGTCACCTTTTCCAGTTGGCGGTGAGGTGTGGTGAGCAGACTGTTGAGCATTTCTAAACGTAAATCGCGCTCTGCTGTATTCATTGGTGCTGCCTCCAGTTGTAATTTTGGATTTGCGATTTTGGATTTTCAATTATTAGGAATATCCAAAAATCTGCGAATGGCAGTTGTTGCACGCTTGGCAATAAATATAATAGTCGCCGCGCAAGTTTGAGGAGCTTTGTTTTTAGAACCAGGTAAGGGTTGTATGTAAGCTCTTCGGATTGGGGCGCGGCAACAACTGCTATTTTAAAACTATTTCAGGGAAAATTCTGGGATTTCGATCGCCCTTAAATCCGGTTCAACCCAATTATTCCGGGCTTCCGAGGACATCAGGTGCTCGCGGGTGTAGTGGTGAAATGGTAAAGTGCGATCAGCATATTCGACAATCAAACCGTTAGCCAAATGTACGATCGAGCGATTCCGACTTTCAGCCGCCAGATACTCGCGCACAGTTTGTGCCCAAAACAGCGTTAGCGTTTCGTGATACCCGCTGTTTGGCGTGCTTTCAATGCCATTCACAGCGTTGTAACGTTTGATGCCATTGCGAATCGCATCGATCGCCTCTGATTCCGATTCGCCAAACAGAAAATACCATAAAGCAACGGTTAAATGGGCTTCGTGCGTCCATTGACTGCGTGGCAGGCTGCATTCTTGGAAGGCGTGGAGGAGGGTATCTATCTCGTAGGGCGATCGGTAAATTGCAAGTTTGTTGTTCATAGCTAATACCAATCAATTTCTTAGTCCGCGGAGGCGGACTTCGTATGTATATAATCGGTTTCAACCGCCGACTAATACTCCAAAAATGTTAAAATTTAAAACACTTCGCACAAGTTAATAAAGCTGTAAGCACAGCCGTTCTTACCAGTTTTACCTAGCAGTGGACACGCAAACCTCATCTAGAACTAGAGACTCGGAATGCTGCCCTAATTCGATCGCTCGAATATCGGTACCTTAGGGCCCTTATAGTTAGGAAAGTGTGTAAGCTTCATCAGTTAGGGCGCGAAGTGATAAAATTAATGTCGATCGCAGTTAAGACTGAAGTAATTTCGTTTGTATTAAGGACTTCAGTTCTTAAAAAAATAGAGGTTCCGCGCAAGTTAGAAAAGCGTTTTGACAGTCCGATTGCTCTACCCCTGAGCTACAGCCCCTTAAACGGGACTGACAGGATTTGAACCTGTGACTAATCGGTTAAATTGTGTGTATGCGCTTCACATATTGGGGCGCAGAACTGAAAATCAAAGAGCGGATATTCTGGCAAAGACGACCAATTGCGTCTCTTACCTGATGCCACAAAAAACAGAATTAAAATCAAAATATTAGACCAGTAAAAGTCACATCGCGCAAGTTAAGAAAGCCGTTGGCACATACGCAGGAGTTGAACCCGCGACCTTTTCTTTAAATAGAAATGCTCTACCAAGAGCTAGTATGTAAGCTTCTTTTGTTAGGGCGCGAAGTGGAACTTTTAACCGCCTTACCGATCTAAAAAGTTCAGGTATAAGAGAAGGCGCACAAGTCAGAGAAGCTATTTTTTAAACCCCTCCGCAAAAGGCGGAGGGTAGGAATCGAACCTACAATTCGAGTTTAAGTCGAACTTTACCAGTTTGTAAGCTTCTTTAGTTAGGGTACGCCTTCGACAACTGATGATTTTTTATACCGCGCAAGTTTGAAAAGCTGTTGACAATTTCTAGCGTGTTTACCATTTCACCATAAAAGCCGAAGCCTTTAGCGGGACTTGAACCCGCAATCTTTTCAGAGCTAGATTCTTAATGTGTGTAGGCTTCTCGAATTAGGGCGCGGAATAAAAGTTAATTCTTAGCCGTAAACGGCTTCTGGGCGGACAATTAAATCACCGCTGGGACGACGATCCAGCACGTAAGACTCGAAGCGATCGCTCTTGACATCAAAATGATTTGCTAGACGTTCCCCAATTGCCTTGTCACTCATTCCTGCCGTGATACCCAGTTGGTTTTCTGCCACATCATAGGAACGTCCTTCAAAACGAATGTGAACCATAACTGTTACCTCCTTAAGCGATTTTATATTTTATATTTTGGATTGTGGATTAGTAGCTTATCTGCTGTTTAGTCATGGCGTTAGTCGATAAAAATGCGAGGGTTAGCATCTGCGCTAATACGACAATTTTTACATAAACAAACGCCGTTCTAAATGGTAAGCTTGTTGGATATGGCGGATTTCCTCAGTCTTGTTTGCCGATCGCACTCGATCGCAATTGTTCTGTTCTGTATCCGCTTGAAATTCGTTGAAATTCGGTTGACTTGGTACAATATCTGACTCAGATCGAGTCAGTCTGTAACTGAACAGTCTCGTGAAAAGTAACAACATGACAATCAAGTCTGTATTGCAAGACTTTCAAATTTGATGTTCCTTGAAATCTCGATCGCTATTTAGTTGTCAAGGTTCAGATTTGGTACGGAAAATACAGGTTTTTGGCTCTCCTGCGCTTTCCATACTTTTATACTACAACTATACTACAAAGGTGTCAAGGGGGTAGGAAAAGTTTTTTAGATAAAACTTACAGAGGTTGTAGAAACGGGGTTTTTGAGAAAAATATTGTGTTATAACTCGCAAATGCACTAAAAAACCAGGTTTTTTGAGTTGAAGTGCGATCGCCAACTGTGCAATCGGGCCCAGAAACCGGGTTTCTACGAGCAATATTGTTTGGCGACGAGGCATACACCAAGAAACCGGGTTTCTTCAACCCTGCACCCAAATAGCTCAAACATCTTTAACATAGGAAATGCTATCGCGGATATTGTGGAAACCAACAGACTCGTAAAGCCCCATCGCACCCCAGGGATTTTCAGTATCGACACCGATAATAGCAGTCTCGACACCGGCAGCTTTCAGCCGATGCAAACCAGCCAGCAACATAGCTCGTCCCAAGCCAATTTTGCGGAAGCCGCGCCGGGTGCCCAGAGACATAATCCAGCCTTCGTTTCGTCCAGTGCGATCGCACTCTTCCGGGCTAATTTCGCCGTAGCAAAAAGCTGCAAAAGTCCCGTCAGCAGCAACAGCAATTAAGTCTAAATCCTTTCTGTAACTGGGTTGGGCTAAATCGTATTTGAATTTCTCGACTGTTAAATCGTGGTGATTCCAGTGGTCGATAAACGATTGGTTGAACATTTCTACCCAAGCTTCCGAATCCTGTTCGCCGGGGAATAGACGCAGCGTAAAACCTTCTGGGCATTGGGGTTCTGCGATCGGTTCAGAAAGCGATCGCGCCATGCGGCAAAAATAGCGATCGACCCTAAAACCGCAACTTTCCAGCACAGAAATGCGATCGGCATCTACCGCGTTAACCCAGGATCGCAGCTTCACTGGCGCACCCCGCAATGATCCCACCTCGCGCATTCGCGTTTCGCCCCAAACCACTGCCGCCGCTTCCACATCCCCGCAGCGCGCATCGGGATCGACGCGAAACCACAGCCAGCCATCGGTGACTTCCCCTGGTTCCGAAATCGACAACAAAGCAAAACCGATTAACTTGCCGCCCGCATCTTCCCAAAGGCAGATATCGCGCGCTAAATATCGGGAAGGTTCGCTAAATTTTTGTCCTAATTCCGAGATGGAAGTGCCTTCATCGAGCCGATCAACTTCTTCGCAAGTATTCATTAAATGCGCGATCGCATTTAAATCGCTTTCGCCGGCATAGGGTCTGCTCGATACACTTAACATAGCTTGTCAGCTCAGGATGTGAGTTTAAATCACATCTTGCACCATTGCCCACAAATTTTTCAAGGGCGGGCTCTTTTGCCCACCCCACAAGCAACTTGATGTTTTGTGGAACAGGCATCTTGCCTGTTCTTGAAAAGGAAAATGTAGTTTTAGCGACAAAAGTAACAAATTGTTACTTTGTTTCTCAGGAATGAGACGAAGGAATCACCCCAGAGATATATTCAAAAACATCAAGTTAGTCACCAAGTTGACCAACTAAAGATAAGAAATAATTTTTCGTCTAAGTTAAGGAGAACTCAATGCTTGACGCTTTTTCAAGAGCTGTAGTTTCAGCCGATGCCAGCACCTCCACCGTTGGTGATATTGCTGCCCTCAGAGCTTTCGTTGCCAGCGGCAACCGACGCTTGGATGCTGTCAACGCGATCGCCAGCAACGCTAGCTGCATGGTTTCTGACGCTGTTGCCGGTATGATCTGCGAAAACCAAGGCTTGATTCAAGCCGGTGGCAACTGCTACCCTAACCGTCGCATGGCTGCTTGCTTGCGCGATGCAGAAATCATTTTGCGCTATGTCACCTACGCTATTTTGGCTGGTGATGCTTCCGTTCTTGATGACCGTTGCTTGAATGGCTTGAAAGAAACCTACGCAGCTTTGGGCGTGCCCACCACCTCCACCGTGCGTGCTGTTCAAATCATGAAGGCTCAAGCCGCTGCTCACATCCAAGACAACCCCAGCGAAAAATTTGCTGGTGCTAAGTTGCGGAAAATGGGAACAATCGTAGTTGAAGATCGTTGCGCTAGCTTGGTTGCTGAAGCTTCCAGCTACTTCGATCGCATCATTTCTGCCCTGAGCTAGTTTATTGCTAATCGCAATTCGCTCAGCCAAATAGAAACTACGCTCACAGTCAAAATCAGTTTAGGAGATTTAGGAAATGAAATCAGTTCTCACCACCGCGATTGCTTCTGCTGATGCAGCAGGACGCTTCCCTAGCACCTCAGATTTAGAATCAGTTCAAGGTTCTATCCAACGCTCTGCTGCTCGTTTAGAAGCCGCAGAAAAATTAGGCAACAACCTGGATGCAGTTGCTAAAGAAGCTTATGATGCTTGCATCAAAAAGTATCCTTACTTGAACGAAGCCGGTCAAGCTAACTCCACCGATACTTTCAAAGCAAAATGCCATCGTGACATCAAGCACTACTTGCGCTTGATCCAATACTGCTTGGTAGTTGGCGGCACAGGCCCTCTTGATGAATGGGGTATTGCTGGTCAACGCGAAGTCTATCGCGCTTTGAGCTTGCCTACTGCTCCTTACGTTGAAGCATTAAGCTTTGCTCGTAACCGCGGTTGCACTCCTCGCGATATGTCTGCTCAAGCTTTGACTGAGTACAATGCTCTTCTTGACTACGCCATCAACTCCCTGTCCTAATTAATTGACAGGTTTGTAATGTCGTGACTGGGTAGTTTTTACCCCGACAAGTCTAGGAACTCTTGGCTCGTTGCTTTACCGATTTCGGTGAAGTAAGGGTAAAGAATTCCTGGGCTTGTTATTTTGTTTAAATAGACATATCCTAATTTCTATCGGGCATCGGGCATCGGGCATCGGGCATCGGGCATCGGTAGCTCACTCTCCTCTTCTCCCCGTCCCCCTCTCCTCTTCTCCCCATCTCCCCCTCCCCACTCTATGGATAAACGCTTTTTTAGTTTTTTTAATTTAACAGAAGACCAGGCGATCGCCATTTTAGATACGCCCCAAGCTGAAATTGGCGAAGAGGATTCCCGCTACATAGCCGCTTCCCATTTGATAAATTTTGCCACAGATCGATCGATCGCAGCACTGATGCGAGCAGTACAACAAACCGATCCAGCCCTAGACAACCGCATTGTGCGCCGCAAGTCGGTGGAAACTTTGGGAAGACTCCAAGCTGTCCAAGCATTGCCGGTGATTCGCACCTGTTTGAGCGATGATGACTGCTACACCGTGGAAAATGCTGTTTGGGCGATCGGCGAAATAGGCACTCAAGACTGCGATATTTTAGAAGAAGTTGCTCAACTACTGGACAAACCAGGACAAACCTACCGGGTAATTATCCACACCCTGACTAAATTGGATTATCAGCCAGGTTTAGAAAGAATTCGCAAATTTGTTGATGATGTTGATCCACCCACTGCTAGTGCTGCGATCGCCGCAATTTGTCGCCTAACCAGAGACTTTTCTAAAATGGGACAAGTTGTCGCCATGCTACAACACAAAAATGTCCTAGGGCGCAGATTATCTATTCAGGATTTGATTGATGCCCGTTACTACGATGCAATTCCCAATATTGCCCGATGTCCCGTATCTTTAGTCTTTCGGCTGAGGGGAATTCGGATGTTAGCAGCAGCCGGAATCGCTGACAAATCCCTTAGCTTTGCCACCATTCAACCTTACTTAGAGCAAACCTTACGAGATAAACCAGGTGATTTGGATTTAGTCCACAGTTATGAAAAATTACCAGATTTACCATTTCTGATTCACGAATTATACGAAACAGATTTTGGGCGTTGCTATTTAGCCAGCAAAATGATTCTGGAAAATTACTCAGAGGATGCACCCGCTGCACTTTTTGCCACCTTTGCTGAAGAAGCAAATAATGACTATGGAGCGCATTTTCATGTAGTAAAATTGTTTGGTTGGCTCAAACACTCTCCAGCCTACGATTTGTTATTGGAAGCTTTGAATAACCCCCAGCCCCAGTTTCAAAAATCCCGTGCAGCGGCTGCGATCGCCCTAGGGGAACTCGGAGAAGAGCGTGCTATTCCAAAATTGCAAGCCTGTTTGGAAACAAAAATCTGGGATTTGCAGTATGCTACATTAATTGCCCTGGAAAAACTAGGCGATATCAGTGGTTATCAAGCCGATACGACCAATCGAGATTGGTTAGTGCAAGCTAAAATAGAAGCTCATAATTCAGTAAAATCCTAATTATCTTAATTAAAGCCTTCTTCATTCTTCATTCTTCATTCTTCATTCTTTAAAAATTATGACAACAGATGCTTTGTTTGAACAACTAAAACACCCGAATCCTCATATGCGCGATCGGGCAATGTATGAAATTGCCGATTCCCGCGATGAAAATACCATCTCTCGACTGGTGGGCATTTTAGATGACGAAGATGTCGTCTATCGTCGGGCGGCTGTGAAGGCTTTGGGTGCGATCGGTGAGGATGCCATACCACCCGTGGTTGACGCCATGTTAAACAGTGAGAATGTGACTGTGCGAGGGAGTGCGGCGAAGGTATTGGCGCAAATTGCGATTAATTATCCAGAGTTGCCTTTCCCGGAAGTGGGTTTGCAGGGATTGAAAAAGGCGATCGATGACGCTAATCCTGTGGTGCATATTGCAGCAGTGATGGCCTTGGGGCAGATGGGTTCCTCTGCATTTGAAATTTTGGTAGAATCGCTGACAACAACGGATAATGTGGCGGTACAGGTGGCGATTGTCAATGCGCTTGCTTCTGTGGGCGATCGACGTTGTGTAGAAATTCTCACCAGATTTGCCAATGATGAAGCAGTTGATTCCTACGTGCGGGAATCGGCGACAAGTTCTTTATCTCGGTTGGATTTGGTGATGAATTATAAGCGTGCAGAATAGTTAGGTTTTTATTGGGGTGATGAAGTATTAAGGCTTTGGCTGTGACGGCTTGGTTTGTTTGTGCGATCGCTCCCGATCGGTTGGCGATTGGCGCGCTTAGTAACCATGACAGATTGGCTGCGTGGTTGCTGTCTGGTATTATTTTTTTGCAATGTAAAATGTTTGATTATCTTTGATTTTAGGGTCAACACGCACAGAAATATTGGTTTTTTCAGAAATTGTAAGTTCTTGATGTGTCATATTATCTAATTGAATTTCCAAAATAGGCTTTTTGTATAATCTTCCTTCTGCGGTTTCAACTATCACCATATCCCCAACTTTGATCGTATAATTTTCGATTTCAAACGCCAATATCTTACTACTATATATTTTTACAACTTTTTCTATCTTTTGAAAAGTATGTATTGATTCTTGTTTGATAATTTTTTCAAACAGTGTTTCAAAAATGGCTTGACAATACACTTCTAAAAATTGAATATAAGGTTCTAATTCAGAGATACCTAAAATCTGCACTGGTGTTTCTGAACCGTGAGCAATTTGATTTCTCCTTTCAACCAACTCATTAATTTTATTGTACACAATATCTTTTTCTGTCCTTGTAATCTCATTGGCTTGTAAACCAACTTCGTTATTAAGGCTTTCATTTTTAATTAATTCATTGTTCAAATCTAAATTTAAAAGTTTAAATATTTCTACAATTTTATTGTGCTTTAAGTTGCCAGATAACAGGACAAAAGCTTCTGTATTAATTTGATAATTTGTAGGACTAACAAGACAAGTATTTAAGTTTTTTAACAATTCTTCTTTGGTAAGATGTTGATATTTTGCACTTTCTCTACTTATAATAATATTTATTAGTTTTAAAGAAAGTTCAAAATGATTATTTCTAATTTTTTCATCTAATTCGTTATAATTAGGTACTAACTTAGAAAGTGAGTCAAGATATTCCTTGATCCAAGTTTCAACATATTTTTCTAACAGCCCATAAAGTGAAATAATAGCTGCTTTATATTCAAATATCCGTTTATCTGTTCTAAAACTTTTATCATGTTCTTTTAGCCTATTTAGCAAAGCCTTGATTTGTTCATTATCCTCTTCTAAAACAGCATAACTAACCACATCGTTTACATACTGAATATGTTTCAAATATTCTCGTATTTGATTGACTTCTGCTTTAAATCTCTCCAAGGATTTTATATTCATAATTTCTACCCAAGTTTATTAAATATAGCTTTGTAGAAATTCATTAAAATATTCTATACGATTTTCTACATCTTTTCGATCGCCATACCTCCCATCAAAAATATGTCTATTTTTTCTTTTTGAAAATAACAATTTATCGTCTGAATATCTTGTTTCTTTGATGGTTTCCGCATTTTCTATTATGCGATTTTTTGATTTCAAATTCCTTGAAAAAACCTGCATTAAGGGATCGTAAACACTCTTTCTCGGTGTCTTAGATTCTTGGGATCTTGAAGGAGCTAAAAACGCAGTCTCACCAAAAACTGTATAAACCAACTCAATAGTTTCGTTAAATACAGATTCAAGATCGTTCAAAACTTTATCCGACCAGCTATTGGCTTGTCTCAGATAATCATCTAAAAAACCATCGATAGGGGACTTTAATTTATCTAAATGTCTGTAAGCAAAAAATCGTAAAACTAATTCAACATCTTCCATTTTACGATACAATGCTAATCTAGCTGAAAATTCTGATTGTTTTAGCTCTTCTTCGCTTTTAAGTAGTAAATCTTCTACCTGGCTTTCTAAAGGTAGTTGCCACATTTTACGAAAGAGGTCGTTTTTGGCAAGCTTCATGCACAGTTGATTAAATTTGCCATTATGTAAAGCATTTCTCGTTTCTTGTGGTGTTAGTTTTTCACCGCCACTATTCAATCTTTCAAAAACTATTCGCTTGAGACTTTCGGCTTCCTCTCTGGTTTTTGCTGTTTCTTCTAACAATACGATAGATGATAAATAGCGCCTGTCTATACCTCTTCTAACTTGTTCAGGTAAATCGTCATATCTTTTTCCATTAAGTTCCTGCCAATATTCTAATCCTTTTAATTCAAATCTCCCTTTATAAAAGTCATAAATAGTGGTGAGCCTTTGTTGTCCGTCCATTACTTCATAAATAGAATAATCTACTTCATAAAGAAAAATAGGAGGAATAGGTACATTCATTATAAATGATTCTATTAAACGAGATTTGCGAGTGTTATCCCACCTTTTTCTGCGTTGGTACTCAGGATTTAAGATATATTTTTTACTGTCTCCCTGCTTGCTATCAAGCATAGTTTGTATGCTGTCAAGGGGATAACGAGCTTGCTCAGTCACTATTCTGATCTCACCTCTCTTGTATTTCTCGTTGATTTCCTGGTCGGAAAGAGAGGATTGGGAGAGATCGGATTGATTTCCAATACTAAATGTTTCGCCGGGAATTAAGTAGTTACTTACGCTCATATTTACTTTCCTATTTTTTAGGTTGCCATTAATACTTATTTTGCTGCTATATTGTTTTTACCTGATGCTTTACATCCTTTTTTCGCGATAAATTGAAAGGCGATAACCGCCAATACACTACAAATTTAGCCCTTTCTCCTTTCAACCTTAAAAACATCCTCAATACTTTTCCCAGCCGTTTTATCCTCCCAGCCCATCGCCATCAAAAAACTCTCAGCAGACTGAGTTTCCACCACATCAACTCCCCATTCTCCCGTTTGTAGCGCCTCAGTATCGCTACTCAATGGTGGCGTCTTCTTCAATCCCGCTAAAATCAAAATATCAGGAAAAGCATCATCGGCTTTCCCTTGACTCATCCGTTTATCCACCAAAGCTTGAGCACAAAATTCTCCGACTTGAGGAGGAGAAAACTCATTAGTAGAAAATAAAACTTCTACCATCCAATGCGGATGATTTAATTGACGACATTTAATCTGAGAATATTGACTTAAACCCTCAGCAAATACCAAAGTCAAATCTTCCCGACTTAATTGCGGAAAAATACCCTCTGGGATATCAAAATTATGAGAAAGCAACATCCGCCCTGTTCCAGATTCAGTCATATTTTTAGTTACTTAATTTGAGAAATTGCCAACTTGATCACACCTTGAATCGCCACTTCCGATTCCTGGGCTAATGCAGTTTGTAGCGGCTCGATCGCACTTCGATCGCCCACTTTCATCAAAGACAAAGCCGCCGCCCTGCGACTTTCGCCATCGCCATGATGCAATAACTCAATCAGATTGGGGATTCCAGGCTTATATGCCAGATTTCCTAAAGCAGCAGCAGCCTCGCAACGCACGTCAACATCAACATCCGTCAGAGACTTAACCAAAATCTCAAATAACTCCGCTTTGGGCTCTTCCTGGGCGACTTTGGCGATCGCCCCTACCACCGCCCCACGCACCACAGGAGAATCAGAGGCGATCGCCTGATACAAATACTCCTTCGCACCCGCCCCAATAAACGCCAACGCCCAAGCCGCATGACCGATCGTACTTTCCGGCAAATCAGTAGATGCTAAAATATCCAACAAAGCCTGCACAGAAGGTTCCCCAATCCTCGCCAGCGCCCCAATTGACGAACCCTTAACCACCGTATCCCGATCGTTCAACAAAGCATGAATTAAATTAGGAACCGCCGTCGGATCGCCAATCAAAGTCAGAGTTTTAGCAGCCGCACGTCGCACAACCGGATTAGCATGATTCGCCAAAGCCTCCAACAAAAAAGGAGTCGCCGCTTCACCAATTTCTGCCAGAGTTTCCGCACAACGCAGTCGAGTCATCCCCCGCGTATCTCCCAAAGATTCAACCAGACGCATCAAAAGCTCAGCATCATTAACATCAAAAGTATCTAAATCTATTTGTTCAGTAACTTGTTGAAGCAAACCATCTGTTTCTGCATGAGCTAACACAATTGAAGCATCCTGAGATTGAGCATTAGAATTGACCATGATTGTCACCTAATTATTGGTAGTTATAGCCGCCAATTGAGTGCGGAGACTTTCTAGTCCAGCCTCAATTTTAGCAAGTTCCGGCTCAATTTTAGCCATAGCTGCTTTCTGTGGCAGCTTAGCCTTTTGTGCCGCCACCATCGTCTCATTCACCAAACGTTCCCGATACCGCTCAAATTCGGCAATAACTTCCACCAATTCTTCAGCATCTACCTGTGTTGAATCTTCACTTAAATCTGCGGCAGATTTATCATGCTCAGATGTTGTCAATTCTTCGTTTTCAGACATAGTTTTGATAGTTTGATAATTAGTCCGCGCACCATCCGGACTTTGTTTTTGTAGTGGCGATTTCAATCGCCGGGTTTTTCTTTGTTTTTGTAGTGGCGATTTCAATCGCCGGGTTTTTCTTTGTTTTTGTAGCCGCGATTTCAATCGCCGGGTTTTTCTTTGTGTACTTTAACATGACACCGCAGCCGCCCCAGAAACTCTCAAGCGATTGTGTTCCAACAACTCTTCTAAAACAGACGGAGAAATACAACGACGCTCAGAACAGTATGCCATTTGTTTAACCCCATTGCTCATTTGAACAGTCATCACCCGCACTCGAAAATGATCGTTAATAAACCAACAGCGTTCCTGTCCTTGATTTGTCTCATATTCCGTCTCAATAGTCAATACCCCATCATCAGCAAAATTGTAAATACCAATCACCGGAATGCCTTCAACGTAGCCTCGATTTCGCAGAAACTTACCCATCTTCGGGTTATTAGGATTCGGCACATCGATCAGAATTGCAGCATAATTTTGGTTCGGGATGGCATCATCCAAATTATCTTGCCACATGAAACTGCATCCCCCACTAACCAAAGCAGGATCTACATTTTGCTGTTGACAAACCTCTAAAACTCTGGGATCATCAATTGACAAGACATCAATCATGACATTGGATTCTCCCGACTCATCAGCAGCAGCAGTATCAAAATTATGGACTGTTCGCTGAGTGAACCAAACGCCCTCACTCTTGCGAAAGAAATCCATCATAGTCATCGGTGGTGTTAGCAGCATTTCTGTGTCAGCTTAGCGAGAGGAATCAAGCAAGTCCCCTTGTCTGGGGGGATGGGAGGGAAATCGGATCGGATTTTGGTTAAGAAAATTAACTTTCTGGCGATCGCTCATCAATCAAATTCTAGGATAAATGACACCGGACAACTTTGAGCAATTCCATCAATAAATCTTCAAAAAATATAATGGCACTTCGTCAACACTCATTTTTCCTCTCCGAACCCCTGACTCTCACAGAAGTCTTACAAGCTCTTGAGCAAACTAAAAGTCTAGCTCAAACCAACCTCCAAGGAATCAACCTCAGCCAAATGGATTTATCCGGAATTGATTTGAGTGGAGCAAATTTGATTGGGGCCAGCCTCAGCAAAACCAATTTCCAAGGCGCCAATCTCCAGGGAGTTGAC
This sequence comes from Microcoleus sp. A6-C6, assembly GCF_036705955.1. NCBI lineage: Bacteria > Bacillati > Cyanobacteriota > Cyanophyceae > Oscillatoriales > Microcoleaceae > Microcoleus > Microcoleus sp. A6-C6. The sequence goes on from NZ_JAUBVR010000057.1 coordinate 33,998, forward strand.
TTCCGGCGCGCTAACCTCCAAGACGCCAATTTAAGCGGAGCAAATTTACAAGAAAGTTATTTTTTTAGAGCTGATTTACAAGGTTGCAATCTAGCCGATGCCAACTTAGAAGCAGCTAAATTCAAATTAGCTTTATATGATAGCAAGACTATGTGGCCAGAAGGATTTAATTACCAAAAAGCCGAAGCTATTGGCCCGAAAGCTAGTCTGAGCGGGGCTTTTTTGAATACAGCAAATCTCCGAGGAGCTGATTTGAGTTACTGCAATCTGCGCGGTGCTTATCTCAGTGGAGCAGATTTAACTGGAGCCAATTTAGAGGGAGCGGCTTTAAGCGGGGCTAATCTTCAAAATGCTTTTTTGACTGGTGCTTATTTACGGAATGCCATGTTAATTGGAGTTGAATTGCAGGGCGCAGATTTACGGGCGGCTGATTTGACTGGAGCAAATTTAGAACAATTAAAAAGTATTGCTGGTGCTGATTTTAGCTTAGTACAAGGATTGACTGCGGAAGCGAGAGCGATGCTTTGCAGTCGCGATTCCAAGGAGTTAGGTACTTGGAATTGTTTTACTCGGAATAATACAGCTCAAAGTCTTGGTTGTTAAGGATATTAATTCAGCTAAGCTAAACAGGATTTATCTATTCTTTCGTCAATTTCCCGTAATCAAAAGGTTTGTAGTGAGGACTTTATTTCTCTCATTTTTGCGGACTAAAGTCCTCACTACAAACCAATCTTAGCTTTAGGGGGCGTCGTAGAAAATCCCTAAATCAACATCGACAATCTCACAGCGATGCACCCCTCTTCCTTCTTCCTTCTTCCTTCTTCCTTCTTCCTTCTTCCTTCTTTTATAAATGCCGTTCCAAATCGAACAGAAAACCGTGAATATACTCCTCAGTCCACTCCTCACCATAGAACCGCAAAAACATCCCCCTAGCAGGATCTTTAGCAGCACGATAGTTGATATAATTCCGTTGAGCTTGAAGAATCTCGGCTAATCTTTGACTGTCGGTGACTGGCTCCGCCCGATCGACCAAATCGAGATAAGCTTGTAAATAATCCTTAAAAGCATCAAACACCAGAGTTTGCACAGCCTCAGTTTCCTTCGGACGAGTCCACAGAAAAGCCGGAGAAAAGAAAGGTTTTGCCTCTTCAGGAAAATCTCCCCCCCAGGGCAAATCTTTTTGATACTTATTAAAAATCGGTAAAATCGGCTCAGAGTATTGCTTCTGATAAGCAGCATCATGAAAAAGCGGCTGCATATCCAAAGCAATCAAATGTCCCCCCGGCAAAGTCACCAAATCCGCCCCAAAAAAAGGCAAATCATAATTAATTTGGGGAAAAATCACAAAATTCAGTACCTGGAGAGCATCACCGCCCTCAACATGAGCCGCCCGAATTTGCCGCAGTTTGGGGGATTGAAAAGCATAGCTGGTAGTAACAACCAACTGCTCTTTTTTTCCTTTCCCCGTGATACATTCTTTTCTTTCAAAACCTGCCGGAATCGGATATGGAGCCAGGTCAAGTCGTTCCCTTAGCAGCGGGATGGCGTAATCTAAAAAAGGCTGATAGAGAGTCATTTGTACTTTATTTTTTCCCGGCGGGAATCGCTAACGGAACAGCATCTTCAAACAAAAATTCGTACAAAAAGCGCTCTGACCATTCATGACCAAAATAGCTGCCAAATAGCCCGGATGCGGGGTCTCTTTCTGCACTATACTGATCGTAATCTTTTTGTGCTTTCACAATCCGCTGAATTTCTTCGGGAGTGGTAAGGGGAGTAGCTTGCTCTAGCATTTTCCAATACAACTGGACGTATTCTTGATAGGCGGGAAACAATTGGTTGACTACTGTTTCGGCGTCTGTTTTGGCAAAGAGTAAATTTTTGGAAAAATACTGGTTGGCATCATAAAACTTCATTTCTAAGTCTTGCACCAACGAGCTGTATTTACCTCGAATTTCGGTCAATGGTTCGATATACTTGTCTATGTAAGGGCGATCGCGAAATAACGGCTGAAAATCTATCACCACCAAGATTTTCTTTTGTCCAAACGCTAAAAAATCAATCCCTAGCAAGGGCACATCGTAATTGTGGTTTGGATAAATCACACTGTTGAAAATTTGAGCCGTTTCCCCAGCATCGATGTAGGTGTAGCGAATCTTGCGCAATTGTGGGCATTGATAGCACCAACTTTGAATCGTGGCGGGATTTTTACCTCTTTCACTCACCACAGATTCCAATCCAGAGGGAATGGGACGGCTCTCTAGTGCAAAGTTCTCAAACAGTTCTTTTTCTAGAAATTGCTGAAATGGCTTAAACATAGATTATAATTTAGCTCCTTCAATCTCTCCCCGAAACAGAATAATAGGCGATCGCCTTAAACGCCGTCTCTTTTTTGGCTAACAAAGTAATATTTCGTTATGAAACCAAAGCTGCGATCGGACTTATCTAATGAAGACTTTGTACCACACTCTCATCTTTGACAGGCTCAAATGTAACAAAACTTAATAAAAATTCTCATAATTCTCGTCTATAACTTGGATTGTGTCCAACTACCTCCGTACAATTCTAATAACTATGCAATTAAGTGAAAGAGCCAAACAATTAATTCCCAAAGCCAGAATCGTCAGCTTTGCCACTTGGAAAAACCTCTATTCAGATGAAGTAATTGCCATTTTTCAACAGGCTGACGACGAAAATCGATATCTCACCGATGAAGATTTAGAAAACATCAAAAATCTGGTTCCCGATACCTCTTTAATGTTAGAACAAGCAAGATTGCTGCGAGAACAAGCACCTAATCTTGTATCGAAGGCCAGGGAAAAGGTGTTAGCCGAGTTTCCTAATATCGCCGAACCAGGCAATGACCTCTATCCTCCTGCACGCGCCGAAGCCTGTTGGCGAGATTTTTGGCACTTCTTGCGCTGCGTCTCCTATAGCATAGCAGGTAAAAATCCAGAATTTACCAGTCAAGCAGGACTAGAAAACATGGAACTACTTTATCAAGAATTGCGAGTTCCTTTGGCGGCGATGCTCTGTGGATTAGAAGAGTTAAAAACAGTTAGTTTACAGCAATTTAGTTCTGAGGAACAGGATTTATCTGGTCTTTCTTTTGATAATTTAATCGCAGGCTTAAAACAGTTTAGTCAAGCTTGAGCCGTTAACAATCGCAGGAATTACGCACAGGCATTCAAGAAACCGGGTTTTTCACCGATATTACTCGCACTCCAGACCATATTTCCCGAAAAAACCCCGGTTTCTGCCTCTAGAACTCCATACAATATTCTTAACTGTTCTCAAGCAAGTTTTCTAAAGCCGCACCAACCACTCGATGATGGGAATCTTGGCGCAGTTGACTCAAGACTTCCTTCGCCCCTGGAACATCAAAATGCTTCAAAGCAGATGCAGTGTGCTGACGAATCCCTTCATACTCAGAACCAGCCAGCGCCAATAACCGAGCAAGTGCCGCTGGTTCCTGACTGCTTCCGGCCAACGCACCCAGTGCATCCACCGCCGCTTCCTGGGTGGTCATATCTTCACCAGCCAAGGCTTCGATACATACCTCAAAAAGTTCGTTGTAGCACTCCATATCCACCAGAGCGCCCAGAATGCTGCGACGCACCAGCCAGTGGTCATCCTGAATAAAAGTCAGCACTAAATGAGATGCAGCGCATCTACCGAACAGCGACAGGGAATTTGCTGCTTCGGCTCGCACATTGGGAGTGTTATCAAGTTTGATAATTTGGAGCAAGGCAGCGAAAGATTCCGCGCTTTGTTGTTGTCCAAATCCCCTGCTGACAAAGGTGCGTACTAAAAATTCTGGGTCGTTGAGTCGAGCTTTTAGCAATGGAACCGCAATCTCTGGTGTATAATCTTTCAGAGCTGCGATCGCCTTAAGTCGATATTGAAAATCAGAATTTTCTAAAGATGCTTCGATTTCGTGAATATCCATAACCGCAACAGAGCAGGACTTTCCTTACTTTAAACAAAAAGGTTCACTTTGTGCAACTGACCAAAATTATTTTAACGAAATCTTTTTTTACCATAAACCGGCTTGCTTTAAACTCTCTCATCAAATCGAGTCTGAAAACTGCCGTATTTGAACCAATATTGTCGCAGTTCATGATGAGGTGTATGCAAACTTCCTTTCGCTTGATAGAGCATCACTTGTCGATGATTTCCCATCCACACTCGTTTGAGCGGTTCCACAGAAATTAAGCATCCTCCTAGACTGGTGATACATTGCTCAAATCTCTCAACGGCTGGGTAGTCTAAAGTTTCAAAAATCACAAATTGGCCTAAAAAAATCAGGTGACGACTTCTTATCCAAGCCTGCATTTTTTTATCGGCTATAGGGGGTAATACCATTTTATATTTTAGATTTTAGAAACACTCCTGAACACGCTCCCACAAAAAAAAATCCTTATGGCTGACATCCGTTACATCCGTTATCAAATCCGTTGCCGAACATCCTTCTTGCTAACATCCTTTACATCCCATACATTGCTCGTTGCCGAACTTCCTTCTTCTATAAATCAAGTGGCTGGCTTTTTTTCCATAGAAAAAGAGCGAATAATAAACTCGCTCTAGAGAAAGTAGAAGACAGTGACATACTCCTACGCCAACTGAGTACAGTATGGCGTAGGCTTCTCAGTGACTCCAGCTATTGCTTCGGACATTGACTGAGCGTTAAAGACGGGATGACCCACCGCCCTATTTTTTATATTTATCGCAGCATTGTGATCGCGGTCAAGACTACATCCACAATGTGGGCAGTCGTGCCATCTTTCGTGCAGCTTTTTCGGTACTTTTTCACCACAACCAGAACAATCTTGTGAAGTATTATAGGCACTTACTGGGATTACCAACAGACCAGCATTTACGGCTTTGTTTGTTAGAATCGACAGAAAGCTTGACCACCCAGCGTCCAACACAGATTTAGCTAGTTTTGTACGAGCAAGTCCTTTAACATTCAAATCTTCAACTGCAACAACGTCATATTTTTTCAATAAATTATTGGCAGTTTTAAAATGAAAATCTTTACGCTTGTCCGCTACTTTCTTATGACATTTCCCCAAGTGTTTAACTGCTTTTTGCCTGCGGTTACTGCCTTTTTTTCGACGCGAGACTCGCTTTTGAATAGTTCGCAGGCGTTTTTGAGCTTTGCGGTAATGTTGGGGAATTGCCACAGTCTCGTTTTCTGATGTTGTCAAAAAATCCTTCAACCCAACATCAATTCCAACAATCTTTTGAGGATTGAAATCTGGTTTGATCTCAGGGACTGTGGAATCTTCCAAGCTGAGAGTCACATATAGCAATCCTAAATCATTTTCTACACTTATTATGATATAATTATATGCAATAATTAATTGTGACGATAAAAATGAATAACTTACAACTGCCACAGAAAGATATGGAAAAAGAAAGAGTGGCTTTAGAATCTTTCATTAAAAGCGATCGAACTGTAAGAGAAATAAAACGAGCAATAGCTGTAAGGATGGCTATCGAAGGTAAGTTTTACCATGAAATTAGCAAATTTTTAGGTGTAAGTAAATTTTTTATTGGTTATTGGAAAAAACAATTTAAAACCAAAGGTGTCGCAGGGATTAAATTAGCAAATAAAGGGTCAAAAGGATATCTAACATCTCTACAAAAAACTTAAATAATCGAATGGCTAAAGAACAAAGAATATTGGGATTTCGATGAGCTTGTTACTTATTTAGAGAGAGAATTTGGTGTCAGCTATAAATCAAAACAGAGCTACTATGAACTTTTATCTCTGGCGAAGATTACCTGGAAAAAAACTCAGAAAATTAATCCCAAATCTGATACCGAACTGGTCAAAAAAAAGAGGGAAGAAATTAACAATATTTTAACCAAAAACAAGGCTGGCATAGAATCTGGGGAAATAATAGTATTTTTTTTAGATGAATGTCATCTACTTCATGGCGATCTCAATGGCTACGCTTGGGGTCGTTCTGATCTAAGAATTGAAGTCCCAATTACCAATCAAAAAAATAGACAAACTTATTTTGGCGCACTCAACTATCAAACCAAACAATTCCATGTTAAAGGTTATAAATCTGGGGATGGAAAATCAACAGTTGAATTCATAAAATACTTACAAAATAAATACAAAGGGCGGAAAATTATTTTGATTTGGGATGGAGCTAGTTATCATACATATGGAGAATTCAGAGATTATTTGTCAGAAGTTAATCGTGACAAAGAAGCTGATGATTGGTCAATCACTTGTGTTTTATTTGCTCCCAATGCTCCCGAACAGAATCCCGTTGAAGATATTTGGTTACAAGCTAAAAATTTTTTACGAAAGTATTGGTATTTATGTAAATCTTTTAAAATTATCAAATTTTTGTTTGAGTTTTTTACAAAAGAACATAAATTTGATTTCCCCAAAATCCATCAGTACACCTATACATAGAAAATGATTTAGGATTGCTATAGTACCCATCAGCTTTTTTGGTAACAGAGACGGTTTTAATCTTGAATCCATCAGGTATCGAACGGTGTAAAACAA
>NZ_JAUBVR010000058.1:0-40162 GCF_036705955.1 Microcoleus sp. A6-C6
CAGAGGTACTGGCATAAAAATGAATCCTCCTGTTTTTGTAATTTTAAATCCTCCCAAGCCTTAAGTAAACCGTATTGGACTATAATCAGCAATAATGTCTTCACTCAATTCTCGATTTTCCGCTGTTCCAGGTGCTAATGGCAGTAACTCAATGTAGAGAGCATCTACTTCTCGATCGTATAGTATTCTCATGTTTTGAATCCTTTTAATTAGAGTAATAGACGTTGACTATTACTACTACAATTCTTTCCTGTGCTTCTGTGAAAATTGGCTTAACAGCTTTGTAAACGTAAAACTGTTGATTAACGGGAGATTGATTGTTAAAATCCAATTGAGCGCGGGCTGAAAACTTACCTTGAGTTTACGACTTTTGCAATTGACCAATCAAATCTAATGCTTTCTGAGCATCTGCGGCCATCCCTTGAGCTCGAAATAAACGGGCGGCTTGCTGCAAATCTGCGATCGCCCCTGGCCGATCTCCCATTCTCACCAAGGTAATCCCTCTATTAGCATAAGCCTTTGCATAACTGGGATTGAGTTGAATCGCTTGGGTGTAATCAGCTAAGGCAGAGCGATCGTTATTGATGCGAAATAGCGCTAATCCTCGGTTAAAATAAGTGTTAGCGCGACCTGGATTGATTTGCAGCGCTTGATTGAAATCGTCGATCGCCCCTTTTTGATCGCCCAAGTCCGAAAGTGCTACGCCTCGGTTGTTGTAAGCCGCCGCAAAGTTTCGATCCTGACGGATGACTTGAGTATAATCGGCGATCGCCCCCGGTTGATCGCCCATCGCCGACAAAACCAGTCCCCGATTGTAGTACGCATCGAGATAACTGCCATTTAGGGCGATCGCCTTGCTATAATCAGCGAGACTTTTGGGAATTTCTCTCAAGTCAAAATACGCCAGTCCCCGATAGAAATAAGCTTCTACATAATCCGATTGAGTTTGAATCGCTTTCGTAAAATCGGCCACAGCCCCGGCGCATCTCCCTTATCAAACCGAGTTAAACCCCGAACATAATAAGTTTTAGCATCTTGGGGATTGTTCAGTTTCAGAGGTACATTAGCTGTGGGAGAGGTATTTATCAAAAGTGCCGATCGATTTAAGCCAGCTTCCGACAATTTAGCGATAAAAGTATTAATAGGAATCGCTGAATTAAATCCTGTTTTATCTGTAAATTTATCTACAGGTTTTCCTTCGTCATCCGTTATAAAATCGAGATCGCCCTCTCCATGAACCCCGACTACGCGCCCTTCTCCATCGAATACAGGCCCTCCACTCATTCCCCCTTTCGTGACAGCATTGTAACGCAAGGTATAACCCCGTGGATGATTCTGACGACGGCTGGTAACAAAGCCTGGAGAAAATTCAAAATTGCGTTTAACTGTGTACTTTTGTTCCAACATATTACCTGGATAGCCAAATACAAAAATTCCTGTACCAATTGCCGCTTGTTCGGAATCGCCTAAAGTTACAACAGGATAAGATTCTGCACTGTTAAATGTTACGACTGCTAAATCTGGAGCATTCTGGCCTTTCTGCAATAGTACACTTCTGGTTACTTGATAGTCTTTTCCAGCAGATGTGCGAATTGTATAAGTATCCTTAATATTAGCAACAACATGGTTAGATGTCAAAACTGTGTAAGTTGTGCCTTGTTTGGCAATAATAAATCCAGACCCGCCACCATGAAGTGTTGCATTAATTTGAACGGTGACAGATTCAGCTATTTTGGCAATTTCTGGCGAAGACATAGCGAAAATCGGTGCAGGCGCAAACATGACTATTCCTGCTACCGTTACTGTTCCTGCTAGGATGCTGGCGAGGGAATCAAACCGCGAATAACTCCTATTCATAGGTAATTGCTGAAGAGTGAGATTTTTTATACTGCCAATAGTATAGGGGAAAATGAAATGTCCGCAGGCTAGAAACGGTGGAGGTTTTTAGGTGATTTCGATTGTTATGACAATTCGTACAATTCGTACATTTTTGGCATTTCCGGCATTTCTGGCATAAGTGCGCCCTTCACTCACATCCTGCAAAATATTAGCAACCTCGAACAGCATTCCGAAACAGTTTCAAAGCTTCTTTTTCCTCCGACATTTGCAAACACTGACTCAGCAATTCTATATCTAAATCCGGCAACAACATACTCCGAGAAACTAACTCATAACCCTCCGATTTCAGTTGGTAAAGCGAAAATACTCCATTTTCCCAAAACCAAACTTCCGCAATGTTAAATCGCCGATAATATTCCAGCTTATTGATAGTTCCGCTGGTAAAAACAACTTCGATCGCCAAATCTGGCGTTTCCCGCTGCCGCCTATCTTCGCCAAAGTAATAAGATAAATCTGGTTCCTTACTGCTGCCTTTTGTTTCCCCTTGGAGTGTGGCGCTACCCGTCGGTCTAAAACTAATATCTCTTTCTAAAAAAAACTGACCTAGCAGTAATGCCAGCAGGCATTTAATGGTTTCATGAGCTGGCGAAAGTGTCATAATCTCTACATATCCGTCCAGGTAAGACAAGCGAACACTGCGAGTATACTCTAGCAAGGAATCTAGAGCTTTAAACTGCTCCCAAGTCATCGACAGTGGCAAAAATAACCGCTGTTCTGGGAGTGCAGTTAATGGAGGGTGAATTTTAGCGATCATTTATATTTCCCCCTAATTTTAGTTGCTACTTCTAGATTAGCATGAAAAACGGCTAAAGGAATATTTCAATACATTAGCTCATCCTCAATATCTATAGGGACACGGCAATACCGTGTCATTACCCGGAACTGCCGTGTCCCTCAAATCCGCCTACACAAAACTAAGCCAAAAACTGGAACTGAGAACCGTTAACTGCCAATGCAAACGGACTCGCTTGTTCAAATGCACCAGTAAGTTCAAAGCTATTCGTGTTTAAAACTATCCCCACAATCTGTCCGTTTCTTGAGTTTTCAATCACCATATCGTTGATAAATCCGTCGTTGTCGTAAGCGATCAGATTGTCGTCAGTGAAGAAGAGGTCTAATTCTGTTAAACCATCCGTCAAACCAATGCGATCGCCCTCGTCAAAATTAAAATCGGTAATGACATCGGCTCCATTGACTCCAAATTCTTCGTTGCTTCTAAGCACAAATATGTCAGCACCAGGGCCTCCAGTGAGCACATCAATTCCCCGATCGCCCACCAAGAAATCGTTGTCCTCATTGCCATCTAAATCGTCGTCTCCTTGCCCTCCACGCAGAATATCGTTTCCAAACCCTCCAAAAATAATGTCGTTTCCCGCGTCGCCCCTAACTACATCGTTCCCATCATTTCCATCCAGGCGATCGTTCTCTTTCCCGCCGTAAATGATGTCATTTCCGCCGCCACCGCCGATAACATCATCCCCATTATTTCCTAACAGCCGTTCGTTGGAATCCGAGGAACCTGCTATAGTATCGTTGCCATCTAGTCCCCAAACTCCCCAGGGAAAAGATGACAAATTTCCATCCTCTACGTCAATCTCATCTGATGTACCGAATCCCAAAAGACGCGCTCCCCCACCAGCAAATATAGGAAATCCAGTCAGATCGCCGATGAGATTGTTAAGCGTTAAAGCCATAACTATGTCCTTTTACAAATGCTACTAGATATATTATATATTTTATTTTTGTCATTGCCAAGTTATAATTAATTTGAATTATTTATTTGTTTTATTTTGTAAAAAACACACTCGGAATTAATTCCCAATTTCTTATTACCAATTTCCTATTCCCAATTTCCTATTCCCAATTTCCTATTCCCAATTACCGGGGCTGTTCCTCATTCAACCTAAAACTGCTATATATCTCGCCTCTGAGTGAAATACCATGAGTCGCTGACACTATCCTCTACAGCACACCGCTTATAATGGGTGTTACCGGCTAGGTCGTAAACACGTTAATATCACCTATAACGTCGAGACTGAGAGGTTGTTTGTGAAAAAAAGTAAAAGTTGCTGGGCGGATCGCCAGAGAGAACACCCAGTTTCCGATACCTATACACAAACTTTACAAACCATATCTAAGTTCTTTACAAAGCCATAAATCCCGATCGCTGACATTTTTTGGCAAAATCCACTGCTTTCAGGTGTTTTACATATGTCTACTCCTAAATCGTCTTCCCATCAAAACAACACCAACTCCGTAAAATCACTGCCAACCGAAAGTATCATTCCAACAGAGGAAGAGAGTGACAATCTGCCAAGCGAACCAAGCGTCGATCAGCTATTGGAAGCTTTGACGGCTCAAGTACCCAGTCAATCTGCTGAAATTGAACGCTTGAAAACGTGGAAACAAGATTTAGAGCGACTGTTTCAATTTCTCGGCGATCGTCGCGTTTTAATCGCAGTCATGGAACCGGGAACTTTTGCCATGCGTTACGCTAACGCGGCATTTTGCCGCTTAGCCGGTTGGGAGGGAACCCCTTTGGTCACTCAATCTAATAACGGTTGGTTTACAGAAACTGGGCTCAGTCTGCTGGAATTGTTCGAGGATTGCGATGCCAAAATAGCAGAACAATTGTACCGCCGTCACCTTTTGTACTGGGTATTTAAGCGGTTTTATCAAATTGATCTCGACGGTTTGCGTGTACTAGATGAACCTGTTACGGCGAGTATGAAAAATACTCAACACCGCGAACGCAAATTTATTGAATTTTGGCTGGGTTCGGAACAGTTGAAAATTACTAGAATTGACTCAAAAATTGATGAATTTACGGATCTTCCCTTAAATTTAATGCCTGTGGCGGAACGGGAAGCTTGGCTGATGCAGCCGAATCAACTGGCAAATTTAGCCGATCGACTAAATTTGGATAATTACCGCGTCGAAGGTTTGCTGCTGCTAGAAGGTTTTGATGTCAGCGTACAGGAGCAAATTCGGCGGCTGACTCAGTTATTGATCGATTGCAATTCGATGCTGCGGCCAGATAAATTTGAGAGAATCGATCGCTGTTTGCGATCGCTCTTTAATGCTGACGGCACTTTGCTGCTGCGCCCCGACGGCGAACACGTACAGCTATTAGTTTCCAAAGACGGCCAACATTTGCAGCCGATTATTTATTCAATGGAATCCCTAGAAGCTTCTCACTTTTTTAAGGCTACCGCAGCCAATCAAGTTTGGAACGTCCCAGACTTGCGCCGGGAATGCCGCACCGAGTGCGATCGAACTTTGCGCAAAATGGGGACTCAATCGATGCTGTTAGTACCCCTTGTGGTCAAATCTGTCACTCGCGAGGGCTCCGGGCTGCGGATTTTGGGGGTAGTTGGGCTGTTGTGCGATCGGGCAAACCACTTCAACGGCATTGACGCTCAACACGCCCAAGAACTCATTCCCGCCTTCATTGCAGCACTGCGACAAGCCATTCAGCAGCGATTTACCCACATTCACAACATTCATCCCGCAGTCGAGTGGCGGTTCGCCCAAGAAGCAGAAAGGCGCAGTTGGGGACTGCCCCAAGAGACGATCGTATTTGCAGACGTTCATCCGTTGTACGGAATTTCCGACATTCGCGGTTCTAGCGACGAAAGAAACCGAGCCATTCAAACAGATTTGCTCGAACAATTCCGCTTAGGTTTAGCCATAGCCGATGCCGTTTGCCAAACACAAACTACCCATCTAGGCGAGCAACTACGGCTCGACTTGCTCGACTACATCGAGCATTTAAAAGAAAAAGTAACAGTCGATATGGAGGTGCGAGCAGCCGAATATTTAAACGAGCGTTTAGAAGTGTATTTTGACTATTTTGTGCAGTGCGGATCCACGGTTCAGGCAGCAGTTGAAGCTTACCAAGCCGCCTGCGAAAACGAACATAACTGCGTTTATGGCGATCGTACCCGCTACGATCAAATGCTGAACCTAATCAGCACCAAACTCCAAGAAACCTGGGCCCGCTGGCAAGAGCGAATGCAGCAAATTCTCCCCCATTACTGCGACATCGAATGCACCGACGGCATGGATCACATGATTTATGTCGGGAAATCTATTGACGGCAAATTCAGCCAATTTCACTTGCACAGTTTGCGGTACGAACAACTGCGAGCAATTTGCGACTGTGCCCGCACAGTGTTTCGCCTGCAAGCCGAGTCTCAAATCAACATGGAACTTGCACATTTAGTATTAGTGCAGAATACCACGATCGACATTTTTCACAACGAAAATACTGAAAAAATGTTCGATGTCAAAGGCACTCGCGATATTCGATATGAGCTCGTCAAAAAGCGGATCGAAAAAGCCGTTGACAAAGATGCACAAGAGCGAATTACCCAATCAGGAATGCTAACTATAGTTTATTCAACCGAAGACGAATGGGAAGAGTATCAACAATACTTGCGCTACTTGTCTCGCGAAGGTTGGGTAGAAGCAAAAGTGCAAACTGGTATGGTAGAATCACTGCAAGGAGTTAGTGGTTTGAAATTCGCCCGCGTTGGTATTTTGCCCGACACAAAAGCTCTTGGGGAATATCGCGAAGTTACGGTTGTTACCGATTGACAATCCGTCGTAAATTCCCGTTAATTGTAGGGTGCGCAATGCGCACCTTGTCACTGACAATAACAAATAATACCCTGTTTAAATTTAGTATATGTGACCTGTGATTTTTGACTGCAAAATACAGGTTATCAATCACAAGACTCAAGATATAGCGGTTCTCAAAAAAGTGAGGATAGCCCAATGCTCAATGCCCCATGCCCAATGCCCCATGCCGTTCGCGTACCTGATCTTTCTGAGAAAGGCTATAAATCAGTGTTACTTTACTGAAAATTATCTCCTCAATTTTTCCAGAAAACTTATCTTAAGCTGATCGCAATACCAAAACGCTAGTTAAAGTTTGCTGTGCGACATGAGAGTAAAGTGCTTTAAAATGCAAATTTGATTTGAATATTTTGTAAAAGTCGTATTTACCGCGAGTCTTCCCAGTCTTGAAATACAACTGACGACCATAGTACAGCGCACAATTAGCTAACTTATTTGACTCACCACATACAAATTCTCAAATCGCTTTCAGGCTAGAATCGGGACTAATTAAGTTTTGCTGAAATCCGTAATCAGACATTTTTTTGATTCTCGATATACTGGTTGACAACAGATAACGGCGCACCGCCGACGGTGGAAACAAAATAACTATTTGTCCAAAGAGTTGGTAGTCGGCTTTTCAACCAAGGAAATTCTTGTCTCAGTAGTCGAGATGAACGCCCTTTTAAATATCTAATCAATTTTGCGATTCCGAATTGCGGGTCTACTCCTACCAGCACATGGACGTGATCTGGCATGACTTCCGTTTCCTGTAACTCGGCATTAAATTCGGTGCAAACTTCTTGCAGTATGGCTTTTAGTCGAATGTCCACACCGTTAATCAATACTGGTCTGCGATACTTGGGACACCAGACAACATGGTAGTTACAAGAGTATGTTACATTGGCATTGGATTTGAGTTTTGCTTTCATGTTTACAGTATACACAATCTGACCTGTATATTGTATCTTGATGTGCAAATAAATATTCAAGGCTGTTTCAACCGGTGCAGACTTTTCCCCGTGTCTGAAGCCAGGGGCCCGGCGGGCTCGCTCTTCGGTCATAAATTTCGGAGGCCATACCTGTTGTCCTTGGGGAATTGGATGTGTTAGTTTTTTGATGGCGCAGGGTGGCTTTTTGAGGGTGCGATCGCCTATTAAAAATTTGGTAAGTAAAAGCTCGGAACTTTTAACATCATAAATCCGGGTGTCAGAGTGTCGGAGAGACTTGGGCCGAGAAACTGGGTTTCTGGCCGTTTAGGGCTTAAATTATGCGTTGAGGGGTGAGGAGTGTCGGCCCCAAAATCAAATTTAGTTGTCGGGGAAAGGGCTATTCGGCTGTTGATCCGGGTGAGTCAGATGCGGGAATTACTGGGAGCAATCGGTGCAGAGGTCAAGCTGTAGTATGATTTCTAATTGCACAAAGTGTTCTTGGGGCGATCGCAATTTTTTCACATTTCTAGCTTAGCGACTACTATAGATTCAACAGTGTCCGTAATCTTTGAGAGCAACTCACTAGAACTTGCGACCTGATGCAGCCAAAATACTTAAGAACACTGAACGTGCAGTTTAAATTAGAGGTTATAGACTAATGGCGCAGCGCAACGTATACTCGTCAAAAGACGACCCAGGGGATGCACAATCAGCGGAAGAAGTCCTACACTCAGTGATGCAGGAACTGGACGCTTTGCATGAAAATGTCAAAGGCCAGTTAAATCAGGACATTACTCGCCTGCAAAGTGAAAAAAATCACCTGATTGACGATATTGAAGGCCTCCGGGATCAATATCGCAAATTGCAGTCCCAGCAAATGGAATCTCTGTCTGGGCGATACATTCAGCAGCAGCAATTGTGGCTGAAGCAGTTGGCTCAAGTTTTGGCCCACAATTTGCAAGATTTGTTGGTGCAGCGGTTTAACGAACTCAGCGCTAACTCTGGCCATTCTCTCAGCAGCCCAATTCCCAGCGGAGAGTTCCCGATCCCGATGCCGCCGAGCAACTATGACGAACGGGCTTCGGAGTTATTGGCGGCGCTGGATGAGCGGATAGATCGCAGTTTCCAGATGCTGGAACAAGATTTGAGCAGCTATGAAAGCGAACTATCCATGCGGCTTAACAATATGAAAACCCTAGAAATGCAAGGGGAAGAGCTGTTACAAAATCTTGTCAACCGGATTAGGGAAGAACTCGAAGAAGAAGAATATCTTGAGAATCCTTTCGATGCTCAAGATTCCTATCCCGATCAATCAACTAATTCTATCCGCCCGCAAGTTCTGGAGCCAACACCTGCGGATGCGCCGCGGCAAGCCCTACCGCAGCCCTCAGCAATGCCGGCAGCACCCGCTCAAGCAATTCCTCAAGTGCAAGCAGGTTTGATGCTGGCTTTCTCTTCGGCGGTGATCTTGTCGCTGTTTAATGTTTGTTTGAGAATTTTGATTAAAAGCAGAAATCCTCGGATGATTTTTGGCTTGTTTGAACTTCCGGGGGTGGTAACTCCTGGTTTTGGCAATTCTTTGTTGATTTTGTTGATGCGGCTGATCGTGGTGATGGCTTTGATGCCCATATTGGCAACTTTTCTGTATCCGAATGTCTGGAAAGATATTAGGCGGTTGTTTCAGTCGGGCGATCGAGCTTTGTGGAGCAAGGTTTTAGGAAGCGCATTTTTTCTGTTTTTGTCTCAGGTTTTGATTTATTTGGCGATCGGCAATATTCCGGCGGGGATTGCGATTACGATTTTCTTTATTTACCCGATCGTCACCGTACTCGGTTCTTGGATCTTGTTTGGCGCTCGCCCCAGTACGATCGGCTTTTTGGCGATCGGCGGGATTACCCTAGGTCTGATTTTAGCCGGCTGGCCGAGTTTTGCAGCGCCACCTCCCGGCGGCGGCAATGTCGGGGTGGGAGTCGCAGCAGCACTGGCTTCTGGGATTACCTTTGCAGGTTACGTATTGCTGACGCAAATGGCCGCGGGCAAGCTGCACCCGATTCCTTTTAGTTTAGTTAATTTCGCCGCAATTTTTGTATTTTCCTCCCTGAGTTTGTGGGTGCCCCTGTCAGAAAATTTGGCTCCTCAAATCGACCAAAATGTTTGGCCTGGTTTGATTGCAGGAGGAGTTGTTTTAGGCGTGCTGACGCTGTTTAGCTATCTTTTGAACAATTTTGCCATCCGGTATGCCGGAGCAGCATTAGCGTCAGTAATTGGCACTTTGGGCCCGGCAATGACCGCACTCTTCGGGTTCCTAATTATCAATGAAAAGTTGCAGCCTGTGGCAATTCTTGGCATGGCTGTAGTGACATTGAGCGTGGCTGCTATGAGTGTAGAACGTATGGTGGCTCCTCAGAAGAAGGCTAGTTAACGGCTAAATGGGCGATGATCGACCATAGAGAAACCCGGTTACTTGATGAAGAAACCGGGTTTCTCTATGCGAACACAAGATCAATAGACTTATTGCATAAATCTTTAATTGATAGGGAAACCGCAGATAAACGTAGATAAACGCAGATAACTTCAAGATTGTTTGTCAATGAATGCAATTAAAGTCTAGACAAGCGAAACAACCACACGAAAACCCACAATACTAGCCTTACAATCCGGCTGATATCTGAGACGGCACGCGCTGCGGCAATTCGGAGGGCGATCGTTCCAAGACCCCCCCCGCAACAACCTCAGCGAATAGTCGCCACCAGACTCCCAAACGCTGCCATCAACAGGCGCACCGTTATAATTATTGTGCCAAGCATCCGCGCACCATTCCCACACATTGCCGTGCAAATCGTACAATCCGAAAGCATTCGGTTTAAAACTACCAACATCTGTCGTTTGAAAGCGATAAACTCCCTTCGGCGCATCAGCCTCATTAGCATTTCCGTTGTAATTTGCTAACTCGCTGGTAATCGTTTCTCCAAAGTGAAACGCCGTCATAGTTTGCCCCCGGCAAGCATATTCCCATTGCGCCTCGCTAGGCAAGCTATACTTCTTACCTGTTTGGCGAGAAAGTCTAGCGCAAAACTCCACCGCTTCGTACCAAGATACATTTTCTATCGGTCGATTGACACCTTTAAAACGGGAAGGCTCAGGATTGAGAAACATTTTAATTTCCGGCAGCGCTGCAACAGCATTCCATTGCGACTGAGTGACTGGAAATTTACCAATATAGAAAGCAGCTAAAGTTACTGAATGCTGCGGTTTTTCGTCGCTGTCACCCCGATTTTTTGGGCTACCCATCAGGAAAGTACCGCCAGGAACAGATACCATTTCCATGACTGTACCGCTGCCGATATGTTCTTCAAAAAAACGCGCTTTGCGGCTGTTAAGATTAGTTTGCTGCCCGCGATTGTCTACTGTCACCACCTGAAATTCAAAAGTGCTTTTGACAGTAGCAATACTTTGTGTTACCTTGTTTGGAGGCGGATTTGTGTTGATTTTTCCCCTCTGGTTAACAGAGATATTGCTGTTGACTTGCCTGCCTTGATTGACCGGAGTATTGATAGCAAGTTGTTCTGTTTCAGTCAGATAAGCATTGAGCGGAGGTAGGGCTACCTTGGGCTGAGCATAATTTAAAGTAAGTTGTCCGCCATTACCACAATGAGGTGGTGGAGGTAGAGAATAGAGATTTAAAGCTTTGATTACTTCATCAGCAGATTGATATCTATTTTTGAGATAATCTTGAATTAATTTATCTAAAATTGTTGCTAATTCGCTGCTAATTTTCGTGCCCGCAGGTAAGCGTTCTCTCCAAATCCAGCCGCCGTTAATTGGGTCGTAAAGGTCATCGGAACCGTCAACTTTTGGCAAACATTGAGTTAGCAGTCTGAGACAAGTTATCCCCAAACTATACAAATCGCTTCCGGGGAAAACTTGACCCCGCATTTGTTCTATAGGCGAATATCCGGGGGTTCCTACCGTCGTACCTACTTGGCTCATCAGCGAGCCAGTCACTTGTTTGGAAACGCCGAAATCAATTAAAACTAACTCTCGGCGTGCTCCCCTCCTGAAAGCGGAATTTTTAAAATTTGCCACAGTTAGAGATGGATTGGGGGAGGTGCGGCGGCGGATGATATTCTCAAGTTTGATGTCTCGGTGAATGACATTGCGATCGTGCACAAATTTCAGTATCGGTAAAATATCTGCCAGCAACTGCCAAATTTTTTCTTCGTTAAAAGCGCCCTGCTGAGTTAATTCAGCCAGTAAATTTTGCCCTTCAATCAATTCTTGTACTAAATAAAGCCGCTTGTCTTGTTCAAAATAAGCAATTAATCGAGGAATTTGGGGATGGTCGCCGAGTTCGTAAAGTCGTTTCGCTTCTTGCTTAAACAGTTCTGTAGCCTTTTGAAGTGCTGATGTTCCCTGAACTTGGGGGGAAAACTGCTTGATGACGCAGGAATCGTCCATGCGATCGATATCTACGGCTTCATAAGTTCTGCCAAATCCTCCTTCGCCCAATGGTCGAATCACGCGGTAACGGTTTCTGAAGTGAGGCGTGAGGTCGGGTTCGCCGCAACTTTGACAAAATTTAGAGTTGTCGGGATTGAAAGGATTAGAACACCTTGGATTCGAGCAGTAGAACATATCCTTGGGGAAGAAATGATCCGGTTAAGGTTATAATATACCCTTTATGGTTTTTAGTAATCTTTTGACAGACGACAGTATAGTACAATTGGACGATCGCCCAACCAAGAAGCATCGCACCCTGTCTCCTCGCGGGCGATCGGGCTATAGACAAGAAGATCTCGTACTGAATTGAAGAGCGATCGACCAAATGGTAATTTTGAAGTATTTGGTATTGCGATCGCGAATGATGCCATGAAGTTGTGCGACGACAAATAACCGTAAACTGCTACATAACGCTGACCGAGTAGGCACGAATTGCCCCATCTACTGTCGCAATAGTCAGACCATTCTCTAAAGCTTGACAGATAAGCATTCTGTCAAATGGATCCCGATGTAATGGTGGCAGTTTAGCCAGTTGAGCTACGCTACTTTCATCAAGAGAAAGACTGACAATTTGATGAAGATCGCGCTGTTTGGGTAAATATGTTTCGGGATGTTCCGGCAGAGGTAACTTACCCAACTGGTACTTGACAATTGCTTCCCAGACTGAAACTGCACTCAAATATACCTCATTATCTGGATCGCGAATTGCATCTCGAACATCTGTTGATAACTGGGCGTCACCACTGATGAACCATAAAAAGATATGCGTATCTAGCAGAATCTTCATTTACCTTCAAATGCACTGAGGATATCTTCCCGCAAAGGAGCATCGAAATCATCTGGAACAGTAAACTCGCCTGCACACAAACCGAATGGTCGTAATTGCTTGCTGCTAGAAATAGGTCTTAGTTCGGCGATCGGCTTATCTGCTTGCAGGATAACAAAAGTTGCACCAGCCTCCACTTGACGCAGATACTTTGAAGGATCGCGCTGGATTTCGTCAACTGTCACGTTCAACATAAAAATGCCTCTGTATAAAGCTCACTCAATTGTATAGTCCTGGACGCATCAGGGCCTAGAAACCGGGTTTTTTTACTAAAAGACGGGTTCCAGCCCGCAGATTCGGTAAAAAACCCGGTTTCTCAACGTGATACTCAGCCATTGCGTAGGCGGGTTTACTCGTAGAGCTTAGGCTGTGGCATAACGTTCGTGTTCAGCGGCGGTGAGTAACTACTGCGTCATAACAAATATCTTCAAACTGTCCGCTGCAACATGGTTGTTATGTACTGATCTTACTGACGCTTTCCTTAATTTCATGGATTGCAGCCTTCAACACTTGGAGACAGATTTTTGCAGTGTGCTGTCGAGGGTTAAAGCCCGAGCTCATCTGCTCGAAAGGATGAATATAGTTTCTGAAGTCCCTCAGAGAATGGCTAAACTTCTGGGTATCATGTTGAATTAGATTTATATCTCTTGCAACATCAATAAAAGAACTCAGCGACCAGTCAGGGAACTTCTTTACTTTTCCAGAAGTGTCCTTTGGTGCAGTTTTGGAGGTATTAAATTGCTGTGGATGCTTTTTTGCCAAGCCCAAGAGAATTCCTTCAAGTGTGCTGCCAGCCAATAAGATAACTGATAAATATGCACCTGCCGAAAAGCACTGTTCAATTTCCTTGATCCTTTGCTGAAGAATATCTGACAAATCACTTTCAAGACCGATTTCCGCAATCGAAATATTAGAGAACTCTCTCTTCAAGAATTCATGTTCTGTAGGAGTTGCCGTTTCATCGATTTCGATTTTCTCAAGCTTAGCAAAACCTATATTAGCGCCATCACGAACTACCTTCCATTGGTCAAAGGCGATATATTGGTTGAATTCTGCAATATGCTTGTCTAGTTCGGGAATCCGATTGATAAAATTTACTGGTGAAAGAACACTTTTTATACATTCATCAAGTTCGGGCTTGCCATTAAGCTGGCTGAGACGCTCCTCAGTGAATCTCCAGCGAGACGGAAAACCTTGACCGTAAGAATCACTGAACCCTAACGCATTAAAAAATTCAACGAGTTGCGGCCCTGAGCGATACTCAGTTTCTTCATTGATTAGGTACCTAAGCTTCTCAAGTGATTTTGGATTTAGGATCATTGACTTATTGCATATATAGCAAAGTACATAACTATCAATTATACCGAAGTTGCGGTCTAACACTCCCATCGCCCTCATTTACCGCATACCCATTTTATTTCTCAAACCCAAATCCAGATTGCTTGAGAGCCAAAGTTTCCCTGATTTGTCTCGAAACAATAGAAAACCCCCAAACCCGATTTTAAAACAGGTTTGGGGGTTTCCTTTTTAAATCCAGTTCAAATTATAATTTGCTCGGCTCGATCGCCGGAGCGCGCAGAGCCACTGTTTTATCAGCAGCTTTTGCCACCAGAGACGGTACAGAATCCCGCAACTTTGCAGTCAACTGTGTAGTAGTCGCATCGTAAACTTGAGTGAGCATCTTTGGATACAAGCCAATGCCAATAATCGGCACTAACAAAGCCGCAATAATAAACACTTCTCGCGGTTCCGCATCCACCAACTCTTCATGTTCCGACAATTCCTTATTTTCCGGGCCGTAGAAGATTTCCCGCAGCATTGACAGCAGGTAAATCGGAGTCAAAATCACCCCGACAGCAGCTAGAAATACCACACAAACCTTAAACACCGGATTGTAAGCATCGCTGGTTGCAAAGCCCACAAACACCATTAATTCTGCTACAAAACCGCTCATTCCCGGCAAAGCCAAAGAAGCCATCGAGCAAGCAGTCCACATGGCAAAAACTTTACGCATTTTCTTGCCGACACCGCCCATTTCGTCGAGCATGAGGGTGTGAGTGCGATCGTAAGTGCATCCTACCATGAAGAACAAACTCGCCCCGATTAAACCGTGGGAAATCATTTGCAGCATTGCGCCGCTAGTTCCCAAATCGGTAAACGAAGCTATCCCAATCAGCACAAATCCCATGTGGGAAATCGAAGAATAGGCAATTTTCCGCTTCAAGTTGCGCTGAGCAAAAGAAGTCAACGCGGCGTAAACAATGTTCACCACACCCAAAATTACTAAGAGGGGTGCGAAGGTAGCGTGAGCATCGGGGAGCATTCCCGCATTCATCCGCAGCAAGGCGTAGCCGCCCATTTTTAGCAGAATTCCTGCTAGCAACATATGGGCTGGTGCGGTGGCTTCGCCGTGAGCGTCAGGGAGCCAAGTGTGGAGGGGAAAAATTGGCAGTTTGACGCCGTAGGCTATTAAGAAACCTGCGTACAAGAGCAATTCTATATTGGGGGCGAAGTCTTTAAGCGCGATCGCCCGCATATCGAAAGTCACGGTATCGCCATAAAACGCCATTGTCAGCGCGCCCACCAAAATAAACAGCGAACCGCCTGCGGTGTACAGGATAAACTTGGTGGCTGCGTAGAGGCGCTTCTTGCCGCCCCAGATGGACAAAATTAGGTAAATCGGGACTAATTCCAGTTCCCAAACTAGGAAAAACAGCAACATATCCTGTACGGCAAAAACTGCGATTTGTCCGCCGTACATGATCAGCATCAAAAAGTAAAAAAGCTTCGGTTTAAATGTGACAGGCCAAGCTGCTAAAGTAGCCAGCGTAGTAATAAAACCAGTCAGCAAAATCAGCGGCATCGACAAACCGTCAGCACCCACCGACCAATTTAAATCGAGTTGCTGTACCCAAGTATAGCTTTCTACCAGTTGCAAATCTGGATTGCTGAAGTCGTAATGAGTGCAAAAAGCGTAAACAAGCAGAGCAAAATCGATCAAACCTACAATTAGTGCATACCAGCGCACCGTCTTGCCATCCTTGTCGGGAATCAAAGGAATCAGCAAGGACGCAGCAACGGGAAACAGAATTGCTGTTGTTAGCCAGGGAAAATTTGCTGTATCCATTGCGTTTTAAAATAAGCCGTCAGTTATTAGGTTTAAACACATTTTGACAGTTTTGGTGTAAATTTTATACTTTCTTTATACGAAACCTTTGTTTTTGCTATATTTGTGACAATTTGTACGATCGCACAAATTGAGTTTAATCAAAGATGTACATCTATTGGCTAATTGTCAATTGTGAGTTATTGAGCTAATAGCATTTCTTAAAATATCTCTTGGTGGGGATACGGCAATCCCTCCGCTTCGCTTCGCCCAAGGCGTCTCAACAATCGCCTGAAAACCTTTGTATCTCTCGTCGATCTCCGAGGCCAGATCCCCCCTAGCCCCCCTTAAAAAGGGGGGGACAAGAATCTGCTCAAAGTCCCCCTTCTTAAGGGGGATTTAGGGGGATCAGACCTCGGCAGTAAAGGAGAAAGACAAAAGGTTTCAGGCGATTGTTGAGACCAATAGGCATTGCCATTTCCCTACAGATTTAACTGACTCCAGAAACGATCGCAAAACCCAGAACTGCGACAAACACAATCAGGGCATAAAATTGAGCACGGCCGCTTTCAAAGTATTTCAAACCTTCGCCCGTAACCAGAGTCAGAAACCCTGTCAAGTTGACGATACCATCGACAACTCGCAAATCCACTTCCATGACTTGCCGCGCTAAACGACGGCTGCCTTTGACGAAGAGAACTTCGTTGATATCGTCGAGATACCACTTGTTGAGGGAGAACTCGTAAAGCGGTTTGATTTTTTGGGCGATCGCGCCAGCATCAATTTTACGGCTTAAATACATCAGCGAAGCCAAAGTAATGCCCAGTAAAGCAATACCTACAGAGCTCCCGCCCATGATTAAAAATTCCGTCAAATCGAACTCCGCAGCGTGTGCCAAAACTTCTTCCAGAGATTCCCCTGGCGCGCGCACAAACTGCTCGAAATAATTGGCAAACGGCGTACCGAGAAAACCGATAAACACAGAAGGTACTGCCAACAACACTAACGGCAGAGCCATTGTCAGAGGAGATTCGTGAGGAAAATGGTCGTGTTCGTCGTGACTTTCGCCAGTGGATGCCAATTCCTTAACATTCATTGCTCCAGGGCCGAAGACCAAACCTGGTTGCAGAAGTTGCTGTTTGATCGCGTTGTCATTGCCTCGGAATTCGCCCTCAAAGGTGCTGAAATACATCCGAAACATATAAAACGCGGTCATGCCGGCAGTCAGCCAACTCACAGCCCAGAGAGCGGGATTAGCGTGAAAAGCTTGGGCGAGGATTTCGTCTTTTGACCAGAAACCTGCAAAGGGTGGAATGCCACAGATTGCTAAATTGCCGATTAAAAAGCAAGAAGCGGTAATCGGCATATATTTACGCAAGCCGCCCATGACTCTCATGTCTTGAGCGAGTGCGGGGTTGTGGCCGACGACATCTTCCATGCCGTGAATGACTGAACCTGAACACAGGAACAGCATTGCTTTGAAGTAAGCGTGGGTCATTAAGTGGAAGAGTCCGGCACTGTATGCGCCGACTCCCATTGCCATGACCATGTAGCCCAATTGGGAGATAGTGGAGTAGGCTAAGCCTTTTTTGATGTCATTTTGCGTAATTGCGATCGAAGCACCCATGAATGCTGTAAAACAGCCGGTGCAGGCGATCAAATTCATGACTTCCGGCAGGCCTTCCAATACTGGATACATCCGAGCAATCAGGAAGACTCCGGCGGCTACCATCGTGGCTGCGTGAATCAAGGCTGAAATCGGTGTAGGGCCTTCCATTGCGTCTGGGAGCCAGACGTGGAGGGGGAATTGAGCTGATTTGGCGACTGGGCCCAAAAAGATCAAAACGCCGAAGATTGTCGCTAGAGTCGCCGAAAGGGCGCCGGATTCGACTAGGGAGTGCAGGCGATCGCCCATTACGTCAAATTCAAAGCTACCGGTTGCCCAGTAAATGCCGAGAATGCCCAACAGCAGGCCGAAGTCGCCGACGCGGTTGGTGACGAAGGCTTTTTGGCAGGCGTCTGCTGCGGGTTTGCGATCGTACCAAAATCCAACTAGCAGGTACGAACACATACCTACCAATTCCCAGAAAATATAAATCTGAATGATGTTCGGGCTGAGGACTAGACCTAACATTGAGGCGCTGAAGATGCTCAGGTAGGCGTAAAAGCGCACGTACCCGTCATCGTGTGCCATGTACCCGTCGGTGTAAATCATCACCAAAAAGGCGACCGTGGTGACGATCGCCAGCATTACCGACGTGAGGGGGTCGATGATATAGCCCATGTTCAGCGAGAAGTCGCCAGCAGAAGCCCACTCAATAGTGCGGGTGTAGGGTTCGTGGCCCTGTATTTGACTCCACAGCAGTGCGAAAGATAGTACCATTGACCCTCCGAGCGTGGAGACGATGAAGATCGCATTCGCTTGTCGGAGTTTGTTGGTGGCCTGGTTAAAGGTGATTAAGCCTAGACCTACTAGCATTGCGCCTGCCAGCGGCAGGACTGGAATCAGCCAAGCGTATTGATAAAGCAGTTCCATGACTGATAGGTAGTTTAAAGTTTCTACTAGATATTGCCAAAACTGTAAACAATTGTGACACACGCCTGCGCGACTGGGCAAAAATACTCGCTGCAATTCTTAAGATAAGACGGCGGTTGAAACGGCGTCTACAAAAACCAAGTCCGCCTCCGCGGACTGAATAAAATTACGTTTTACGTAATTTTCACCGTCAATTCTTCAACCCCTCTGAGCTCGGGTTTTGTTTGTATAGACGCGGTTTCAACCGCTCAGTCTTCTTTAAATCTACGTCAAAAGATAGATAGAAAAATATCGCAGTCCTGTGTATACAAGACTACGATATTTATTTTGGATCGGATGGTCGATCGACAAATGGGGAATTTCTAATGCTTTCTACGCAAGAGCCCAATGCTTTCTACGCAAGAGCCCAATGCTTTGGAAACGTTATCTGTTAAATGCTTCCTGCGGTTGCATTCGTTGAGATGGGGAAGAGCTTTGAGTGGCCAGCATCCAGGAATCCAGAGTGCGCCGCAGTTCCTCGCGTCCTTGATAATGTTCAAATCTAAATCGAGCTCGATCGCCCTCAAACAAAATCAGTGTCGGCAGACTTGTCAGCCGGTAAGTGTTGGCCAACTTGAAAGATTGATCGGCATTCACCCCTAGGATCTTAACTTTTCCTGCCCAATCTGCCTCAAATGTCGTAACCGTAGGGTCGATCGCGCGGCACAAACCGCACCAAGGTGCCCAAAAGTGAACTAAAACGGGGGTAGAGGCTTGAAATACCTCTTGTGCAAAAGTGCGTTCGCTAACCGACAACACCATGATCCCTCAAAATTTAATAATTTTTTTCTATCCTAGGGATCATGCTACCAGTATATGTTCCCCGTGACACGCATCAAAAAAGGATGAATTTTCCACAACAGGCCCGTAAAAATAACTACACCTACGTAGGAAGGACGCATAAACTCAAGCAAATCAAGGGTTTGACGCTTTTGCAGGATTGCCAAAAATGGAATAATTGAGGTGCGAGATTTGATGGTTTCAAAGGATTCGCCAAAACGAGCTCGCAGCCGACTGTCGCCGTGCCACACTCCGAACAGGTGGTGAAGTATCAAACCGATGGAAGTGACGAGGGTAAAGCTAGTGCCAATCCACAGGGTGTGGGCCACACACCAAATCACCTGTCCCACCATTTGCGGGTGACGGGTGATGCGAATGATGCCGGCTTCGTAGAGGTGAACTTCCGGCTTTTGGATGGCGGCAATTTCTAGAAGGTTGAAAGTTGCTGGGTACAGAAACAGAAAGGAAATTGCCGAAAGTATCCAAACTAAGGGTTTAACTGCCGGCACGCCCTGTACTTGCCAAAGCTGCACGCCGTCGTAGCGGTGGTTGAAAAAGTAGACAACCAAAATCACCGCCAGCGGCAAACTGACAAGGGCAAACAAAACGCGGTAAAGTCTCGGCCCGATTAGCTTTTCACCTTTCGGGCGGAGGGCTGCTAAACCGCTGTGGGCGATCGCAAACATCAGTAAAAGTCCGAGAATAACTAAGTGGGAGTCGAGTGGCCAGTCGATCGTCATCGTAAATATTAAGAAAAGTTATTGATTCTCTGCCAAATTGTGTCACAAAGTATCTATGGGATCATTCAGCGGTTATCAGTCATTGGTCATCAGCCGGCACTCAACTGTTTAAAAAGTTAACTGACAACTGACAACTGACAACTGACAACTGACAACTGACAACTGACAATTTAGATATATGTCTGACCTTCCTTTCACTTTAGACCAGTTACGCATTCTCAAGGCGATCGCCTCTGAAGGAAGCTTCAAACGCGCCGCCGACAGCCTCTACGTATCCCAGCCAGCAGTTAGCTTGCAGGTACAAAACTTAGAGAGACAATTGAACGTACCGCTGTTTGACCGGGGGGGGCGCAGGGCGCAACTGACCGAAGCTGGACACCTGCTGCTGAGTTACGGCGAGAAAATTTTATCGCTTTGTCAAGAAACTTGTCGAGCTCTGGAAGACTTGCAAAATCTCCAAGGCGGTACTTTGATTGTCGGCGCATCTCAAACAACGGGGACGTATTTGCTACCCCGGATGATTGGGATGTTTCGGCAAAAGTACCCGGATGTAGCGGTACAACTTCACGTACACTCGACCCGCCGCACGGCGTGGAGTGTGGCCAATGGGCAAATCGATTTGGCAATTGTTGGCGGAGAAATCCCTACCGAACTTGTAGAAGCTTTAGAAATTGTTCCTTATGCTGAGGACGAATTGGCTCTGATTCTCCCGCCGTCTCACCCGATGGTACAACAAGAAAGTATCCAAAAAGAAGACCTTTATAAATTGCAGTTTATTTGCCTGGATTCGCAGTCTACTATCCGCAAAGTCATCGATCAGGTGTTGACTCGCTGTGGCATTGACACGCGCCGCCTGAAAATTGAGATGGAACTAAATTCGATCGAAGCAATTAAAAATGCTGTTCAGTCGGGGCTGGGTGCTGCTTTTGTGTCGGTTTCGGCGATCGAAAAAGAGTTGATGATGGGCGTTTTACACAAATCTAAAATGGACGAAGTTTTGGTAACTCGGATTTTGTCGCTGATTTACAACCCCAACCGTTACCGTTCTAAAGCTGCTGAGGCTTTCAGCAATGAAATTCTGCCCCAGTTTGCTACTTATTCGACTACCCAGGAGAAGAAAGAAGCCCAGGCGATCGATTTGGGTCTCATAGAAATAGCAACTCCCAACTCAGGGGGAAGTTAATTTGTTAAGTCGCCGGCAGTTAGGAGTTAGCGGTTAGTTGAGAGATCAAAATCTGGTTGGACAACCCCTGATAAAATTGGCTTTTTTCCCAATTACAATTACCAATTCCCAATTACCAATTAGCAAACCAAAATGGAAGTTTACTGCACCCGTCCGGGCTGCCCGCGCCCTCAAAACTATTTTTCCGATCTCGATGACAGTTCGATGCTGAAAACGGTGCAGCAAAAGTTTTGCACGACTTGCGGGATGCCCATGATTTTGAGCGGCCGCTATTTGCCCGTGAGGTTGTTAGGTCAAGGCGGTTTTGGAGCGGCGTTTTTGGCCAGAGACCGCTATACTCCGGGGATGCGGCAGTGCGTTGCTAAACTTTTGCAGCCGTCGATAAGTCTGACTCCGGCACAGCTAAAAATTGCTCAAACTTTGTTTGAACGGGAAGCGGCCGTGCTAGAAGAACTGGGAAATGAACATTCGCAAATTCCGGGTTTGCTGGCGTTTTTTGAGCTGACTGTTACGAGTTTGCAAGGGGGGAAAAACGATCAGTTTTTCTATCTGGTTCAAGAATTTATTGATGGTGAAAATTTGGAGGAAGAACTTGCTGTTAAAGGTAAGTTTTCTGAGGATGAAACGATGGAGGTGCTGCGGGAAATTTTGAAGGTTCTTGATTTTGTGCACTCTCGCGGTTCGATTCACCGGGATATTAAACCTGCTAATATTATGCGGGCTAAAAATGGTCGGCTTTATTTATTAGATTTTGGGGCTGTCAAACAGGTGACGCAAACTGCGGGCACTTCTAAGGCTTCGACTGGTATTTATTCTTTGGGTTATGCTCCGCCAGAACAGATGAGCGGACAAGAAGTTTATCCAGCAACGGATTTTTATGCTTTGGCTGTGACTTGCATTAGTTTGCTGAGTGGTTTGCAGCCGACGGAGTTGTTTGATAGTTATCAAAATGAGTGGAATTGGCATTCTCGCGTGCAGGTAAGTTCGCGTTTGGCTGAAGTTCTCGATCGAATGTTATTGCCGGCTCCCAGCCAGCGCTATCAATCGGCTGCGGAGGTGGAAGCGGCTCTGAAATACAATTCTCAACAGCCTACGATGGTCGTACAGCCACCTGTAGTACCGACTCCGCCTCCCCTACCTCCTGTGCAGCTACCACCTCCTCTGCCGCCTCCCGTGCCTGTTCCTGTGACTCCTCCGGGAAATCTGCAACCTCCGCCGAGAGGGGCTTTTTCGATTTGGGATGTTTTGGGAGGGGCTGCGTTTACGGGTTTTGAGGGGGGGTTGCTGGCGATCGCCCTGACGAGTTTGCTGCCGAATCCAGGCGTGAGCATCGGATTGTTGGGGATGATTGTGGGGGGTCTGATTTTTGGCCAGTACCGCAGGGCGATCGAGCAAACTGAGATGCTGATTATTAGCGCAGGTACTCTGGCTGTGCTGTGGTTTTTCCCAGCTTTGCGCACCGCAGTGACGATTTATCCGAATTCTCCGATCACAGGCGTGTTATTTGTGGGATGGTTGGCGGCGTTGGGGGCTATCGCAGCAACAGCTATTTTCCGCTTGATCTATAAGTTACTTTCTAATATTTTTTAAGCCATTTCTGAGTTTCTAGAGGCAGAGCTTCTGGGTATTTATTCCCAGGCTCAGCCTGGGAACGAGAGTTAAATGACAAATGACAAATGACAAATGACAAATGACAAATGACAAATGACAAATGACAAATGACAAATGACAAATGACAAATGACAAATGACAAATGACAAATGACAAATGACAAATGACAAATGACAAATGACTTCTTTATTCAGTCTTGCTGAGTAGAAAACTGGCGGGCACCGATCGCAGAAAAGGCGATCGCAGCCGCCAACAAAACAGGTATGCTGTACCAAGGAAACTTTGCCATATCATAAGCAGCAGCCCTCAATCCAATACTGGCATAAGTCAGTGGCAACAGATAAACTATGCCTTTCATGGCTACCGGTAGAGATGCGGGGTCAAAAAAAGTCGCACCTAAAAATGACATGGGAGTTATCAGAAAATTGGTGTACAATCCGACTGATTCCAGAGATTTTACATTTAAACCCACTATCACTCCCATCCCCGCAAACACAGCGGAATTTAGAATAATCACTAACAAAAATAGCGGATGCAGAAATACCAGCTTTTGAGTAAACAAAACTGCTACTAAAATCACCGAAACCGAGGTTAGCAATCCCCGGAGTATTCCGGCTAGCATTTTGCCTGCGTGCAAAGCTAAAGGGTGTACCGGCAGCAATAGCAATTCCTCAAATGTTTTACTAAAAAGGCGTTCACCACAAATAGAAAATACTGCGCCTGTAAAACTTACTGTCATCGATGAAAGTGCCACCATTCCCGGCAGCATGAATTCTAGATAATTGCCACCAATTGCAGGTTTAGGCATGGAACTACCCAAGCCGAAACCAAAAGCTAGAATGTAAATTAATGGAGAGGTTAAACCAGCGGCGGCAATTGGCAGGATTCGGACTCGCAAATCTAGCCATTCTCCCCAAAACACGGTCATTGTGTCTGTTAGTATAGTTTGGATTGAGTTTTTTTTCATGGTTGGGCGAGGTGATTTACATAATTGATATCAAGTCCTGTTAATTAACGGGACTAAATATTATATCTAGATAATTATCAAGTTAAATTGCCAAATAATCAAGACTGCTGCACTGTTCTAATTTGGTTTCAGTTAAAGGCAATTTGCTTTCTGCCACTTTTTCCTGTTGTCGGTTCAACCAAATTGCTTGTAAGCCTGCGGCTTTGGCACCGCAATAATCTGCTTTGAAACTGTCGCCGATATGCCAGACATTTTCGGCTGTGCAGTTGTGCTTTTGCAACGCTGCTGTAAAAATTTCCGGCTGGGGTTTTGCTGCACCTACTTCGGTGGAAATTGTGACTGATGTGAAATATTTGGCTAAGTCGAGGGCTTTCAATACTGGATAAAGTCGCGAATCGAAATTCGAGACTACTGCTAATTCAATTCCTTGTTGTTGCCATTTATTTAATGCTGGTAATACGTCTGGATAGACGAACCAAGGTTCGGCGGTGGCAAAATGAGCGTAGAGTTCGGCAAAGAATTTTGGATAGTCTGAAAATTGGTGGAAAACGCCTGCTATTTGGAATGCTTTAGCGGAAACTGCTAGCCACCAATCAAATTCTAGTTGGGGAATTTTTGCTGCTTCTATTCCTGGAAATGTCATCGGACTTGCTGAGACGAAGCTTTGGTAAAATGCTGCATTTAAGTCTTCGCTTTTAACTGTTACTCCGATTTTTTTGGCTAGTTGTGCGTAGACTTCGCCGACGCTGCCGCGAACGTCAAATAAGGTGCCGGCGGCATCTAAAAAGATAAGTTTTGTCATTAGTCAGTTGGGAGTTGGCAGTTGGCAGTTGGCATTAGTCATTAGTCATTAGTTAGTTGGTTGTCAGTTGTTAGTGGTTGGGGGATTTAACACACCGGAATGATTGGCAATATTATCGGCTGGTTCAAATCGACCGCCTAAATATTTGGCGAGGAATTCTTCGGCGATCGCATAAAAGTGCAGGCGATTTTCTGGGCGCGCAAATCCGTGTCCTTCGTCTGTATAAAGCACGTATTCTACAGGTTTGCCGGCTTGCTTCATGGCATTGACAATTTGCTCACTTTCTGCTACTTTCACTCGCGGGTCGTTAGCGCCTTGGCCGATTAGTAAAGGTTTCTGGATGCGATCGACAAAAAATAAAGGCGATCGCAATTTCAAAAACTCTGGTTCTATTTCCAAATTGCCGACGCGGTGATACAGACTTGCTTTTCTCGGTTCCCAGTAAGGGGGAATAGTTTGCAGCAGCGTAATCAAATTGCTTGGCCCGACAATATCGACGGCGCAAGCAAAAACATCGGGACTAAAAGTCAATCCCACTAAGGCAGCATAACCGCCGTATGAACCGCCCATAATCGCAATTTTATCCTGTTGGGCAATTCCTGTTTCTACCAGCCAATTTACGCCATCTAGCAAGTCGTCGTGCATTTTAGCTGCCCATTCGCGATTGCCGGCATTGAGAAAGGCTTTGCCGTAGCCGGCGGAACCGCGAAAATTGATTTGCAGGACGGCGTAACCTCTGTTTGACAGCCATTGGGCTTCTCGATCGTAACCCCAGGTATCGCGTCCCCAGGGGCCGCCGTGAACTAGCAAGACTGTCGGTACGGGTGTTGAGACGCCGACAGGTTTTGTCAGGTAGCCGTGAATGGTTAAACCATCTCTTGCTGTGTAAGCTATCGGTTCCATTGACGACAGCGGCAGGTTTTCGAGTTTTGGTTGGTTGCTGAATAGGAAGGTGAAGGTTTTGGAGGCGCGATCGAACACATAGTAGTAATATGGGCCGTCGTCTGTGATGTAAGCGACTAGCCAAGTAGTGTCGGCGAGGTTGCGGCTGGTGAGGTCGAATTCGCCGGGACGGAATTTGCCGATCGCCTCAAAATCCTCTGCTATACTTTGATCTAAAATCTGCCACTCTTGCTTGTCCTTGTAGAAGGAAACTGCCTGAATCTCTCGCTTGGTGGGGTGTACGACAATACCGCCAAGATCGTATTCTGGGTCAGAGATAATCTCCGTTTCCTGTTTGGTTTCCAAGTCGAATGCGATCAAACGTTCGGCGTTAGCATCGTGATTGCCAATGATGTAAAGAATTTTGCCGTTTTCGGAGAACATGAAGGCACCGCCTTCGTCGTCGGCGCCCCAGCTTCGCAGGCTTTCCCAAGACTTGTCCGCAGTTTCCCTCCATAACAATTCTGAGCCGCCATCGGGAGTTGTAGCTGTGGCCGCCCGCACTTGAAATTGGGCGTCAGCAGTCCAAGTCCGACTGAGGATGTTACCTGGGTTTTTGGTGTCGAGTTCAACGGCGCCATTTTTCAGGTTGATGCGGTAAACATCGTGTTTGCGCCGATCGCGGATGTTCATTCCCACTAAGATTTCATTGGGGAAGTTGCGGTCAAGGGCGATCGGCTGAGCTTGAATGCCTTGAAATGGTGTCAAGTCGCGAACGAGATTTGACTGGATATTGACTGAGAAGAAATGCCAGCTTTCATCACCATCAATATCTTGCTGATAAATGAGATCTTCGCCGCTGTAAGTCCAGAAAAAGATGCGGATGCCGCGTTTTTTCTCGGCTGTTAGTTGGCGGTCATCTGCTTGACCTACGGTACGGAGTCGCACTTGCAAGACGTTGTTTTCGTCGGGTGCAATGTAGGCGAGATACTTGCCGTCGGGTGAAAGGCTGGGGCGAGTTTTTTCGGGGTTGCCGAAAAGAATTTCCCGCTCGATTAGGACTGGAAGTTCGGTTTTTGGATCTTGAACTGTTATATTTTGCATTTTTTATTGTGATTAAGATTCTCTATTGGAACGGGCAAGATGCCCATTCCAATAGAAAACTAAATCTTTGTGGAACAGGCATCTTGCCTGTTACTGATCTATTTAAAGAAGCATTGATTACTTTTTAAGCAACTCCTGAATTGGTTTGCTAATCCAGTTGAAACCAACTTTTAATTGATGATCAAATGTTGGCATCCGATAGAGATATGCTAGGCGGCGCGCAATGTGTCCTAGTTGTCCATCGAGTTGAATTCCTAAACCTGTGAGGGTGGCTTCGTCTATTCCTAATGTGATCATTTCTCCTAGCGACTGGTACCGGAAAGGTAGTAATGGGCGGCCTGTGAGTGATGCCCAAATGTTCCAGGCGGTGTAGTCGGCTTGCTGGATGGCTGTTTGCGCTGTTCCGGGGACTTGTTGACCTGTTGCGTCGTGACATTCGGCTAAGTCTCCCAAGGCAAATATGTCTGGATGGTCGATAATTTGCATCTGGGAGTTAACTATTAGTTGACCGCGGTGGTTTTGTTTGAGGGGGAGCGATCGCACTGGTTGACTAACTTGGGTTCCTACTGTCCACAATACTATGTCTACGGGGAGAACATCTAGTTGTCCTTTGTAGAGTAGGGATATGGTGTCGGATTCGATCGCCTCTACTGTGGTTTCTAAGTCGATCCAGACTTTGCGTTTTTCTAATGCTTTGTTGGCGGCTTCGCGGTTAAACTCCGGCGATGTCCGCAAAATCGTGTCGCCTTGCTCTACTAACCGCACGCGACCTTTGTCTCCGAGTCGATCGGCTAATTTACAAGCTAATTCTACTCCCGAATAACCTGCACCGACGATCGCCACCCGAATTTTATCGGTGTCACTAGCTTCTAAAAATCGCAGTCTTTCTTCCAAGCGGTAGGCGTCATCGAGGCTGCGGAAGGAATAAGCGTATTCAACGGCTCCTTTGACCATATCTAGGGGAGTTTCGCCACCTAAAGCTAAAACGAGGCGATCGCACGGAATTTCTGGCCCGTCGTGTAGCTGCACTCGCTTGGACTCCAAGTCGATGCCGGAAACAGTACCTTGACAAAAGCGCACACCTGTGTTTTGCAAAAGTTCGGCAAAGGGCGGGGCGATTTCCCAGGTTTGGAGTTCGCCAGTCAGGAGCTCGTACAGCAGGGGAACGAACAGGAAGCGATCGCGACGGTCAACTAGGACAATTTCAGGTTTTTCGGTTTTGGAGAAGGGTAACTGACTCAAGCGCAGGGCTGTGTGGAGTCCGCCGAAGCCTCCGCCGAGAATGCAAATCCGGGGTTGTTGTTGAGTCATGGTGTTTTGTTTGAGGGCGATCGATAGCCAGGCAACTTATCTTATTGTAACGAGAGTGGGAGAGTGCGAGAGTGCGAGAGTGAGAAATGGGGAGACAGGGAGATGGGGAGATGGGGAGATGGGGAGATGGGGAGATGGGAAGATGGGGATAATCGCAAAAATCTTTCCTGAACATCCATCCGTTTGCATCCGTTATAAAATCCGTTATAAAATCCGTTGCCGAACTGCCTTCTGGCTTCTACATAATATCCTTGATTAGCTCTGCTTATTAGCCACAATAAAATTTTATGAATGTTCGCAGAAGTAATTTTGTACTATATTAGTTGATAACGAATAATTACGCAAATTAAATTCAATTTTTATACGGTCATCTACTCCAACACTTGCCCCTGCACTCACAAGTGACAAAATCATGCAAATTTCCTCTAATTCTTCAAAAAAATTTAAAAACGGCGATCGCCCTAACGAAGACAGCTCATCTTTGTTAAGCAGCGAAGAACGATATAAAAATTTAGTAGCTAATATTCCCGGTGCTGTCTACCGCTGTACCTGCGACTGTAGGGGCGACGCCGGATCGATGCGGACTATGGTGTTTTTGAGCGAGGCTATTCAAGAAATATCTGGCTATCCCTCCTCGGATTTTATCAACGATCGCGTGCGTTCTTTTGCCAGCATTATCCATCCTCAAGACCGTAAAAATGTGGATGATGCCGTCCAAACAAGTGTGACAACCAGAACTCCGTACATCCTTGAATACCGGATTGTAAGGGCTGACGGCAAAATTAGCTGGGTTTACGAAAAAGGCCAAGCTGTCTGCTGCGAAACAGACGAGGCTAGAGGAAAACAAGAGGGACAAGGAGAAATTGAGGAATTATTGTCTGCTGTGGTTTCGCCGATTTCGCCGATCGCAAATTCTCTGTCTCCCATTGTCTATCTCGACGGAGTAATTTTGGATATTACTGAGCGGAAGCGAGTTGAAGAAAACCTGCGAAACACTCAAGATTTTCTGAATGCGGTATTGCAAAATCTGCCGGTTAGCGTCTTTATTAAAGATGCCGTGGAACAAAGATTTATTTATTGGAATGCTGCTAGCGAAGAATTGTTTGGCTATACGAGCGAGGAAGTGCTGGGAAATAATGCTGCTGACTTGTTGCAAGCAGATCAGGCGAATTACTTGCAAGCACAAGATTTAGAAGTATTTACCACGGGTAAAGAGGTTGATTTGCCAGAAGAAATCATCGAACTTCCGCACCGGGGAAAGCGGATTTTGCACACTAAAAAAGTTCCTTTGTTTGACGCTTCTGGCGCGCCTAAATACATTCTGGCTATTGCTCAAGATATTACCGAAAGCAAAAAAGCTGAAACAGAATTGTCGCGCCTAGCCATCGTGGCTCAAAAAACGCAAAATGGTGTGATTATTACTGATGCTCAAGGCTGCATTGAATGGGTGAATGAAGCATTTACTCGAATTAGCGGTTACGTGCTGGCCGAAATGCAGGGGAAAAAACCGGGTGATGTGCTGCAAGGCCCTCAAACAGACCCGCTAACTATTGCCCAATTGCGATCGGCTTTGGATGCCGGCGAGCCGTTTAATCAGGAAATTTACAATTACAGGAAGGATGGAAAGGGTTATTGGGTGGCGCTTTCGATCGCCCCAATTTATCGAGAGACTGGGGAACTCGAAGGTTTTATTGCGGTAGAAACTGATATTACCGATCGCAAACAAGCTACTGAATCTGTCAGGGAAAGCGAGAGTTATTACCGCTGCATTGTCGAAACTGCTTCGGAGGGCGTTTGGATGTTTGACGCCGACAGCAACACGACTTTTGCTAACTCTCGGATGGCCGAAATGCTGGGGTATACTGTGGAGGAAATGCAGGGGCGATCGCTATTTGAGTTTATCGGCGACGAGGATCGGGAAATAGCTGAAAGCTATGTGCAGCGGAGGCGACAAGGCATCCGCGAACGCCATGATTTTCAGTTTACTCGCTCTGATGGCTCTCACTTGTGGGCGATCGTCTCAGCGACACCGATGTTCGACGCTGAGGGCGAATTTTCGGGGGTTTTGCGGATGATTACCGATATTAGCGATCGCAAACAAGCCGAAGCAGAATTGCGCGAAACCCTCCAAGAATTAGAATTTGAAAAATTTGCCTTAGATCAATCGGCAATTGTCTCAAATACCGACGAATTCGGCGTTATTACCTATGTCAACGACCAATTTTCTGAACTCTTTAAATATTCGCGGGAGGAATTGATCGGTAAAACCCACAAACTTGTCAATTCCGGCTATCACCCAGCCAATTTTTTCAAGCAACTTTGGTCAACCATCCGCCAGGGAAATGTTTGGCGGGGAGAAATGAAAAATCAAGCTAAAGACGGCACATTATTCTGGTTGGATACTACGATTGTACCTTTCTTAAATAGCAGTGGAGAACCCCATCAATATGTAGCAATTCGCAAAGATATTACCGATCGCAAACAAGCAGAAGAAGCGGTGCGGCTTTCCGAAAGTCAATTGAGAACTAAAAATCAAGAATTGGCGAAAGCCCTGCGGGACGTGCATAAAACTCAAAGCATGATGGTCCAAAATGAAAAAATGGTAAGTTTGGGGCAGTTAGTAGCTGGCGTAGCTCACGAAATAAACAACCCAGTTAGCTTTATTTACGGCAACGTCATGCACGCGGACGATTACTTTCAAGACTTGCTAAGAATGCTGCAACTTTATCAGCAGGAATATCCAGAACCAACACAGGCAATTCGAGAAGAAATAGATGAAATAGATTTAAATTTCATGCTCAAAGATTTGCCTAACTTGTTAAAATCGATGAAAATGGGAGCAGAAAGAATTCGCCAGATTGTGCTGTCGCTGAAGAATTTCTCGCGCTTGGACGAAGCTGAACAAAAACAGGTGGATATTCACGAAGGGATTGACAGCACTTTGTTGATTTTGCAGCACAGGCTGAAAGAAACGGCAGGACATCCGAAAATTACGCTGCTCAAAGAGTTCGGCAATTTACCGCGCTTACAGTGTTATGCAGGACAGTTGAATCAGGTATTTATGAATATTATTGGCAATGCAATTGATGCTTTGGAAGAGGCAATGGAAACCGGACAGTGGGGCGACGGGGAACTGGCGCCTATTCCTTCTTGTCCTTCGGCGACGCTGCGGATTTGTACTGAGGTAAAATATGAACAGGATGTTTTGATGCAGGCAGATTCTGCTGTTTCTGATGATTCTATTCGCCGTCCTTCTCATATTGTGATTCGGATTGCTGACAACGGCCCTGGAATTCCTGTAGATGTTCACCAACGGCTATTCGATCCGTTTTTTACTACGAAAGAACCGGGGAAAGGTACTGGTTTGGGGCTATCGATTAGCTATCAAATTGTGGTGGAAAAGCACGGCGGGCGGCTGAAGTGCAATTCCGCACCGGGTCAAGGTACGGAATTTGCGATCGAGATTCCTGTAGTCAGTAGTTAGTAGTCAGTAGTCAGTAGTCAGTAGTTAGTAGTTAGTAGTTAGTAGTTAGTAGTCAGTAGTTAGTAGTCAGTAGTCAGTAGTTATTTACTACCAATTACCCATTCCCCATTCCCAATGCCCAATGCCCAATGCCCCATGCCCCATTCATTCTTCCCACAACCATGAATTACAACGTAATTTACGACGGCAATTGCAATCTCTGCGTCACCTTGGTGCAGTTACTAGAAAACTTAGACCAAGGCAATAATTTTGAGTATATTTCCATGCAAGATTTAGAGCAATTACAGCGCTTTGGGATAACTTCTGAGGACTGCGAAATGGGGATGATTTTGATAGATAAGAATAATCCCGAAAAACGCTGGCAAGGTAGCGATGCGGCGGAGGAAATCGGGCGGATATTACCTGTTGGCGAGGTGTTTGTGGCGGCTTACCGGGCGATGCCGGGGATGAAGTGGATGGGCGATCGCCTGTACGAACAAGTGCGCGACAACCGCTATACTTTGTTTGGTAAACGATCGACAACTTACAAATCGGTTTATGCAGTGGGCTGTAGGTCGATCGACAATTGCGACACTCAAAGCTAATTCTTTAGTCCGCGTCGGCGGACTTCCTTTGTGTAAGAGCGATTTCAATCGCCGACTGACTTGCACCGAACTTACAACAGAATTAATCTCAGCCATTAAACAAACCGAATATCTCGCGGCAAAAGTGTTTGAGCTTTTCTGCTGATTCCGCAGCGGGTTCAGTTGCGCCCACAAAACCCCAATTTTCCACCGTAGAAAAGTGCCACTGTTGACCAGTATGATCGTAACCTGCGGCCTCAACCCCGATCGCCCGCCGAGATCCTTCGACTGGATCTTGGTAAAATCGGATTTGGATCAAGATGCTGCGGCTTTGTAACAAGCGACTTCTACCGGGAAAATGGAAGCCAATGTCGATCGAATCTGGATCGACAAGTTCCCTAGTATCCTGATCATTCATCCAAGGTTTCAAATCAACTTTCGCATCCGGGAATTGGGATTTGAATAAATTAACAACCGCAGCAATTTTGCTAGCAACTTCTATATTTCTGGCTTGTTCGGCAGCGTTCACTCGAAATACTCCTATCAAATACAGTTATTAGATCGTTTAGCTAACAATGTAACTGCATATTGCCTGCTTTAAAACAATACGGTTCAGATCAGTCCGAGCCCCCTAGCCCCTCTTAAAAAGGGGGGGAACAAGAATTTGCTCAAAGTCCCCCGACTATCCGGGGGATTTAGGGGGATCTCCGGGCAATAAACAGTTTTACACAAAGACGCGTTACAGCCCACAGTTCAGATAAAAACCCGGTTTCTTCGGTCGGAGTGCCTTACATCCGTTACATCCGCTACAAAATCCGCTGCCGAACTTCTTTCTGCTACATTTTCCCAGACTCAATAAATTTTAGTCGATCGGCACTTCGATCGCAAATGCCGCACCTGCACCCAACACAGACTCACAACTCAGCTTACCGCCGTGAGTTTCCTCCACAATTTGCCGACTGATAGAAAGCCCCAAACCCGTACCCTTTCCGACTCCTTTCGTCGTAAACAAATGGTCAAATATTTTCGCCTGCACCTGGGGCGACATCCCTGCGCCGTTATCTTTGATGGTAATCACCACGCTGTTGTTATCCTGCGAGACATGGGTGATAATCGCGATCGTATTCGGTAAAGCTTGAATTTCAGCGTAAGTGCGGCCCTGATTGGATTCGTCAAAACACTCGATCGCATTGCTGAGCAAATTCATAAACACCTGATTCAGTTGCCCAAAATAACACTTAACAGGCGGGATATTTCCGTATTCTTTGATAATTTTAATTGCGGGGCGAGTATCCTTAGCCTTCAGGCGATACTGCAAAATCAGCAAAGTGCTGTCGATACCCTCATGAATATTTGCTGACACCTTATTCGCAGTATCAGAACGGGAAAAACTACGGAGAGACGTGCTAATATTGCGAATACGCTCAGTCCCAGACTTCATCGACAACAGCATTTTCGGCAAATCTTCCATCAAATATTCTAAATCAATCTCCGATGCTTTATCCTCCAACTCATCACCCGGATTAGGAAATTTTTCTTGATAAAGATGCAAATAATCAATCAAATCTAAGCTAGCCTCAGCCGCAGCATCAATATTCCCCGCAATAAAACCCAGCGGATTGTTAATTTCGTGAGCAACCCCTGCAATCAAGTTGCCCAAAGCCGACATTTTTTCGCTTTGAATCAGTTGCAGTTGCGCCTGTTGCAATTCATGGAAAGATTTTTCTAATTGTTGAGATTTTTCTTGCTCCCGCGCATATAAACCAGCATTTTCTACGGCAATAGCAACTTGAGAAATTAACACTTTGAATACTTCTACTCTCTCTGCTGTAAAAGCTCCTACCGTCAAAGCATTTTCTAGATAAATAATGCCGCGCCGCTGACATTGATAAATAATCGGCAAACACAAGATTGATTTTGCTTGATATTTCCTAATGTAAGCATCCGCATTAAAAGGTGCGGTAACAGTCGCGTTGTCTAAAACCAGATGCTTTTGACTGCGGTGTACATAATTGATCGCAGACAGCGGTACATCTTGAGAATTTTCTACTGGAATAGACGGTAAAAGTGTCACCTTATCCTCCCCAGGAGTGCCAGTAGCTTCTATGCAGAGGATATCGTTTTTCAGCAGCAGCAGCACTACTTTTTGAGCAGCCGCATTTTCCAACAAAATATTGATTAACTTAGTCAATAACTTGTCGAGCACAATTTCACTGGTAATAGCTTGGGAAGCTTTGACAAAAGCGCTCAAATCTAAGAAATGGCCTAAACCGTTACTGGTAGTGCTGCCCGTGGTGGTGCGGGTGACATCGAGGGTTGAGATTTCTGCTGTGCGCGTTTGTGCGACTAAGAAAGGATATCTAAATTCTAAGTCTGTAACTTTGGCTAGAGCTCCCCAGCGGATGTAGGCATAATATGCTTTGGTAAGGTATGCCTGAGAGATGATTTCTTTACCCAAAGATTCATAAAATTCTCCGGCTAATTCATACGCTAATGCTTCCTCTGGGATGTATTTGTTTTTGTGAGAGCCGGCAATTGCGCGATCGTAATAATCCATTGCTCGCTCATTCTGCCCTAACACTCGCGCTTTCTCGGCTTCTACCAAATCATATTTGTGTTGGTGGTTCATGGGAGCGCAATCTGCCCATTTTTTCATCTTTTTTTGGAACTGTATCACTTTTTTTAGATATTGCTTTTGCTCACCTTTGCCAGCTTGCGGAAACAAAGCGAGGAGACTGAGAGAGTAATAGAAGTTGCTGATGGAAACTACGTATAGTCCGGCTGCGGCTTCTTCATATTTGGTAAATAACCTTGAATTATCCAAGGCTTGCACGTAGTTTTTGAAGAAAAAATTAAGCTGAGCTTTGGCGTTATAAATCAAACAAACTAAAAGAAAACTTTTAGCTTCTATTAAAGCGGGAAGGGTTTCGACTTCATTAAAGCTCTCGCCGACTAAATGGCAGGATTCGACAGATTTTCCGCAGAAATTGAGACCTGCCTGCCTCCGTATACTTATATGCTGTACAGCCATTTCTAATTTAAGTTGCTGCATTAATTTCACATACTTACCAGTCTCCTGTTCAACCAGCTCTAGAGGCTCTCCCATCAATAGTTTGTAATTGCAATATTCGTTTACACAATAACCTGCATATTCTAAATCTCCAGTTTCCATCCCGGTTTGAAAACCTTCCATAAGATAGCCTAATACTGAATTTAGGTCGGATTTCCAATGTTTAATAAAACAACTAAAAACTGCATAAACTCTACTTTTGAGCGAACGGGATTGAAATTTGTCTAACAGCATAATTGCCAGTTCGCCGAATTGGTATCCCGAATTGATATCCCCTAGCCTGCACAAAATCGCGCCATAATAAGCGTAGGCGATACTAGCATAAAGTGAGTTGCCATATTTAACGCCCTGCTGGATCATCATAAATGTCAGCAGCGGTAGCAGTTGCGGTTTTGCCTGAACAACACTGCTGAGAATCCCTGATAAAATCCGCATGATTGCTTGTTTATGAGGATCGGTCATTTCTGGCAAGTTAGCTAAATCCTCAACTCGTTTCATTCCCAAACTTAGTTTTGTCTTAATCAGTCCCGCCACAATATTTAGCAAGGTGGGGTTTGGAGGAAAAGAAATACCAAATAGTTTCAGCACTTCAAGTCCTGTTTTTAGTGCTTCTAACGGTCTATTCTGAGCATTGTAAGACTGTATTTGAAGTTCGCAAATATTCACCTTATCCAGTAGATTTTTAGCTTGTTGCAGGATGATATCACTCAGTATTTTTGATTCTTCAAAGTTGATATTTAAGTATTCAGCTTCGGCTGTTAACTCGTAGATAGAAAGCGTTAATTCATACTGACTCTGCCAGCTATCCTCTGCCAATAATCCCATAGCCACGCGCAAGTACCTAACAGCAGCTTCATAAGCAGCAGCGGATTTTGCCTTACCTCCAGCAGTTAAATTTAATTGTGCTAACTGGGTTTTTTCTGACTGTTCGCTAATCGTGTCAATTCCGACATTCAATTGATTGACGATATCAAAGATGTTTTCTTCTAGCTGTTCATCGGGAGTATTCTGTAATAGTAATTGACCGATTTTTAAATGGGTGGATTTCTTCTGATTTTCGGGAATTAGTGAATAGGCGGCTTGCTGGACGCGATCGTGCAAAAATTTGTAACTAACCCGTGAAGTGTCTAACTTGAGATTGATTGATTCGGCTCGATCGAAAACTAAAGGAATGCGATAAGCATCGCTCAAGGGCAGAATTAACCCTGCTTGCAAAGCTGAATAAAGTTCAGTTGCTGTCGTATTAGCTGACTTTTCGCTAACAAGTGACAGCACATCTAGAGCAAATTTATCTCCCACGCAAGCTGCTAGTTTCAACACTTCTTGCGTGGGTGCGGGCAGCTTTTCAATGCGAGAAGCTACCAGTTCCACCACACTTTTATCGGTGATTCCAATGGCTTGGATTTCATCGATACTCCAATACCAGCCACTTTGAT
Source organism: Microcoleus sp. A6-C6 (assembly GCF_036705955.1). Taxonomy (NCBI): domain Bacteria; kingdom Bacillati; phylum Cyanobacteriota; class Cyanophyceae; order Oscillatoriales; family Microcoleaceae; genus Microcoleus; species Microcoleus sp. A6-C6. The sequence continues at coordinate 36,392 of NZ_JAUBVR010000058.1, forward strand.
TTGCCTCATTTGTAATGTGATTAAATTCAAATTTTAAAAGATTGTCTTGATAAAGTGCTTGGAGTAATTGGGTCAAGAAAAAAGGATTGCCGCCCGTTTTATTCCAGATTAAATCCGCGAGATTTATGACTTTTTCTGTACAATCCTTAAGTGTTTCAGCAACTAACTGAGTCACATCTGCTAAATCCAGCGGTTGCAGCACAATATTGTTAACAACAGTACCAGTTTTTTCTATTTCTTCTACAGTCTGAATTAACGGGTGAGTCGCGCTAACTTCATTGTCTCGATAAGCACCAATGAGTAACAGATATTGCTGTTCTGGGTCAGTAATCAGCAGTTGCATTAATTTTAATGTTGCTGAATCAGCCCACTGCAAATCGTCTAAAAATATGACTAGCGGGTGTTCTTTTTGTGCGAAAACGCGCAGAAATTCTTTGAACAACCGATTGAAGCGATTTTGTGCTTCTGTCGTGCCGACTCCCGGCACTTCTGGTTGTTTGCCAATAATTAATTCAAGTTCAGGAATTACGTCGGCAATTACTTGCCCATCTCTTCCCAATGCTGTTAATATTTTCGTGCGCCATGTTTCTAAAGAAGCTGCGCTTTCTGTTAGCAACTGGCGCAGCAGCGAGTTAAATGCTTGGATTAATGAGGCATAGGGAATGTTGCGTTTGAATTGGTCGAATTTGCCGCTGATGAAGTAACCTTTTGACCTGGTAATGGGTTTACTAACTTCGTTGACTACGGCTGATTTGCCGATACCTGAGTAACCTGATACTAGCATTAGTTCGCTAGTTCCTGATAAGGGCGGGTTTTGTTCTGAAGTTGTTAGTTTTTCTAACAAATTGTTGGTCAAACCCGCCCCAACACGTTCAAATGCTGCTAATAGTTCGTTGACTGGTTGTTCTCTACCGTACAATTTTTGGGGAATTAACAGTTGGCTGAGAATGTCTAAGCGGCCCGGAAAGAAGTCTGCTATTTTGCCTGTGCTTTCTAGCTGATGCAAAGAAGTTTCTAAGTCGGCTAATAATCCGGCCGCACTTTGATATCTGTCTTCGGCATTTTTTGCCATCAATTTCATCACAATCTCTGAGATGGCTACGGGAATTTTTGAATTGATTTGATGCGGCAAAATTGCTTGAATTGCGATGTGGCTGTAAACTATTTCTAAGGGGTCGTTGCTGGGGAAAGGCAATTTTCCGGTCAGCATTTCATACAAGGTGATGCCGAGGGAATAAAAGTCGGTGCGGTAGTCGAGGGTGCGGTTCATTCTCCCGGTTTGTTCGGGTGACATATAGGCTAATGTGCCTTCGACTGAGTTGGGATTGTTGAATTGCGGGTTTTCTTTGTTGAGTTTTGTGGCAATGCCGAAGTCGGTGAGTTTTACTTCTTTTGTTTGGGAATTAATTATGATGTTGCTGGGCTTGATGTCTTTGTGGATGATGTGCTGAAAATGCAGGTATTGTAAGGCTTTGACTATTGAGATGGCGATGTTTAAATTTGCTTGCAGACTCAATGTCTGTCTTTCCAGCAGTTTGGCGAGGGATTCGCCGCCAAAGTCTTCTAAAACCATTCCTAATCGGTGGTCAAAGGTTTCGAGGCTGAGGGCTTTGACGATTTGTTGGCTGTCTAAATTTTGGCGGATTTGATATTCGTGCTTGAGCCTGGTAATAGCTTCGAGTGTGGGATATTCTGCTTTGAGGACTTTGAGGATTGTTGGGTGTCCGTCTGTCGGTGTTTGTGCGCGATAGATGATTGTTTCGACGCCTTCGTGCAGAGTAAAATTGACTTGATATTGTGGTAAGGTTAACATAATTTAACTCAACTTGATTTTACTTAAAAATTAAAGCATCTAATTCTCATTAAACTAATACTACCTTATTTTGAGTTGTGCGATCGCCATAGTATATTTTGCGGTCACAAATCACAGGATACATACACTAAGTGAAAACACGGTGTTGGTTATTGTCAACAAACATTCGATATGTCCGTTGAATTGCTGGTTATAAAATTTTGTCGCCTGGTGGGGCGGGTTGATAGATATTGTGGATATGAAGTACAGATTGTTAGTGAAACCCGCCTCTGGTATTTTGAAAAAGACAAGATATCAAGCCCCAAACCGCAGACAGGGTTGTAATTGAATTGTCACGCGAGTAAAAATAAAGAAACTATTAAAGTTTTCGCCTTAAGGTACAGGTGACAGTACAAAGTGTTGCTATCGGACATCAGAAATTGGTGCAGTTAGCCCACCCATTAGACGCTTGACCTGTTGTGTAGATCGGCTCCCATTACTGATCACAGGCGCACATAAAAAAACACAGGCAGTATCTTAGGCGCTCGTTTAGAGAGTTCGCACTATAAAAGCAAAACTGGGATGCTCTCGGTTGCCTCTGCGTTCTTGGAATTGATTGATCAGGCATTTCGACAACATCGAAAATGGCGTGAACAGGCTGAAGAATTCGATTATCATAGTTGGGTGAGGAACTTTAAAGTCAGACTGGCAGAATTGTTAAATACTTGGCTGAGCTATGTTGGTTATGCTGCGGGACTTTTATTGCGGTCGTTGCGTGAGACAGGATATCAATGGTAGTAATTTTGTGACATGAAGATTCCCCCCGATCGCAATTTAGCGCAATGTTCACGGAGATAACGCCGTGAGGAAACATCAGGTATCTAGTGGTTCCCGGTTAATGTCTCGGTTTAAACAAACTGCTGAGAAGCTATCTATCTATGATTCAGACTTGTAGCTTTCAAGGTATTTGTGTATTTCTGATTTATTTACGCTGAACATTTCTCTGCATAGCTGTGCAATGCTGGAGATGTAACGATAGCAATCCCGTCATTAGTGACAGAACAAGTCCAATCCGACAAAGCACGTAACAATATATGTAAGGATTCAGGTCAAAAAAAACTTAAGTGGCAAAAGCTGGTAAAATAAACGAATGAAAAAGCCCGCAGCCACCAAAGAGCAGAAAAAAACCTTCATCGAGCAGTTGAGCCAAGCTGAACTGGTGGAAATGGTACTGGGGCTGCAAAAAATTATTGAAGAATTGCAAGAAAAACTAGCCATTGCTACGGGCAAAAGTCGAACCACCAGTCAGACTTCATCAAAGCCCCCATCAACGGATCTGATCGGGAAATCAGAGAAACCAACAGTCAAACCAGAAGCAGACCAAAAAAAGAAACCAGGTGGACAACCAGGTCATCAGGGAAAAACTCGCAAAGGGTTTGGACGAGTAGACAGAACAGAGATTAGCTCACCCGACATCTGTCTCAATTGTGGTAGTAAAAAATTAGGTGCAGTAATTAACATCCACAGACAGCAAGTGGCAAGTCTAGTAGCGAAACCAATTGAAGTCGTTGAATATCAGACGCAATCGTGTAAATGCCTCGAATGTGGTGCAGTAATTCGAGGAGAACCACCCTTGGGAATAGTTCCAGGGCAAGACTTGAGCGTTAATCTCCAAGCACCCGGCGTCTGGTTAGGGAATTATGGACATCTTTCCTACGCCAAGCTGACTGAATTGTTGTGGGAACTCGGCACAATAGAAGTGGGAGTGGGAACACTCCAAAAAACCAATCAACGAGTAGCAGCAGCAGTAGAGCCAGCTATCAATGCACTGTGGAAATGGGCACCTCTTCAATCAAATGTTCATGTAGATGAAACCCTAAGAGTGTGTAATGGGAGTTAAAGAATAGACCTCTTGCAAAATAATTTTATGATATAATGGAAAGTTTTGCTTTACTGGATTGAATCCCAACTCTTAACTT
>NZ_JAUBVR010000059.1:0-39304 GCF_036705955.1 Microcoleus sp. A6-C6
ATGCTATATCTGCCCATTTTTGTGACTTATTTATGCCTTCTTTAATTCCCCAATCTTAGACCTGAATCCTTACGTCACAGGCTCCTATCTATTAAACATTAAAGAAAAATCTAAAGGATATCTAGCGCCCTTCAAAGCACTGCTGCACGAACCAGGGCCAAAATTAATGTTAATCGTAGCATTCCTCTGGAGTATCACCTCAAACTTTGACAAAATAGGCGTGCAGAACTCCTCCCCAATTTTTTGGTTGTTCTCATTATTTACGACAATGAGTATTGTATTACTACCAGTTTTACTGAAGAAAACCCCTAACCCCAGCCGGAAAATCATCAAAAACTTACCGCTGCTAGTAACAATGGGATTTTTCAATGCTTTAGGAGTCATTTTTCAGATGCAAGCTTTAACAATGACTTTAGTAGTGCAAGTAATAGCAGTTAAACGTACCAGCGTATTAATGGGTGTACTGTTCGGTCATTTCATTTTCAAAGAAAAAGATATTCAGCAAAGATTGTTAGGAGCTGCTATCATGATTGTAGGAGTTTTCTTGATCACATTATGATTTTTATCGGTTCGTAGTACGGACTTTAGTCCGCTCCAAATCCGAAGACAGGTTCGTAGTGCGGACTTTAGTCCGCTCCAAATCCGAAGATTCAAATCCTCCCGACAAACATCTTTTTTGATATAATTAAGTAAGAAATTTTGTCTCTAAGAATTGTAAAAATTTAAATTATTATAGAGGAAAAAATAATGCACAAAATAGCCGCCACACCCGGAGGTTGGAACCCTCAAGCAGAAGGAGTAATTTTTATTCAGCAAACCCCAGCACCAATCGTATTTATTAGTGCTGCTGACACCGACATTCAAACACTCGCGGCCGCCTCCTCCAAAATGCCGCCAGAATTCCCCAAAGTGCGGGCCGTAAACCTGCTTCAATTGCAGCAACAATTAACCATTGACACCTATGCAGAGGAAATTTTAGAACAGGCGGAGGTAATAATTTTAAGGCTGTTAGGCGGTCGTTCCTATTGGTCTTACGGGTTAGAAATTCTGCGGGAAACGGCGCAGAAAACTAATGCAGCATTGATTGTGATGCCCGGTGAAGATAGTCCAGATCCCGATTTAATTAGTCATTCTAATGTATCGCTATCAGCAGTCAATCAACTGTGGCGCTATTTCACAGAAGGCGGAGTCCAAAATTTTATTAACGCCCTCAAATTTACCGCCGATACTTGTCTAAAAACTGCTTACAATCCGCCTCTTCCTCAAACAGTTTCCCGCGTCGGGATTTATGATTGGGGCGGGCGCGCGCGGGCGTGTTTGGAAACTTCCCAACCAGATGCAGAACCCCCTAAATCCTCCTTATTAAGGGGGACTTTGACAGCAGATGCAGAGCCCCCTAAATCCCCCTTATTAAAGGAGACTTTGACAACAGATGCAGAGCCCCCTAAATCCCCCTTATTAAAGGAGACTTTGACAACTTCTTGCCCCCCCCTTATTAAGGGGGGCTGGGGGGGATCTCCGGGTTTACCATCACAAACTAAAGTCGGGATTTTATTTTATCGCGCTCATTACTTGTCAGGAAATCTAGCACCTATTGATGCACTTTGTCAAGCTTTGACAGAGCGAAACTTAGTACCAGTTCCCGTGTTTGTGTCTTCGCTGCGGGAACCGGATTTGCAAGTGGAATTGCTGCAATGTTTCCAACCAAAAGACTCAGAACCAATTCAATTATTGCTCAATACTACAAGTTTTGCCGTCTCCGGTTTCAGCAGTCCAGAACCAGAACAAAATAGTTTAAACTCCTTAGATGTTCCTATCTTGCAAGCAATCTTCAGCGGCGGCGGTTTAGAACAGTGGGAAACTGAATTACAAGGACTTTCGCCCCGCGATGTGGCGATGAATGTAGCATTACCCGAAGTAGATGGAAAAATCATTACTAGGGCTGTTTCTTTTAAAGCCGTACAGACTTGGAACGATGAATTAGAAACAGATGTGGTAGGATATGTCGCAGCGGGCGATCGCATTTCATTTGTAGCAGACTTAACCGCGAATTGGGTGAAAATGAAACAAACCCCCGCCGCCAACAGACGCATCGCCATAATTCTCGCCAACTATCCCACTCGCAACGCCCGCTTAGCCAACGGCGTTGGCTTGGATACACCCGCTAGCTGTGTCGAAATCCTCAAAGCTATGCAGGAAGCCGGTTATCAAGTTGAAAATATCCCCGCTAGCGGTAATGAGTTAATTGAAATGCTGACTTCTGGCGTGACAAATGACCCGGAAGGACGCGAATTGCGGCCTGTTAATCAATCTTTAGATTTGGCAGAATATCAAAAATATTTTACTACTTTGCCGCAGGAAGTACAGGATGGAATTTCTAAAAGATGGGGAATTCCCAGAATCCACGCACAGGATTTAATCGCTGACAATACATCTTTTCCGATTCCCGGAATTCAATTCGGCAATGTATTTGTGGGAATACAACCATCGCGGGGATACGAACTTGACCCGGCGTTAAATTATCACGCGCCGGATTTGGAACCTACCCACAATTATCTCGCTTACTATTACTGGTTGCGAGAAAAATTGGGAATTGATGCGATAATTCATGCGGGAAAACACGGCAATTTAGAATGGCTTCCCGGTAAAAGTATCGCCTTGTCTAACAAATGTTATCCCGAAGTAGCATTAGGCGCGATGCCGAATTTTTATCCGTTTATTGTCAACGATCCGGGGGAAGGTGCCCAGGCAAAAAGACGATCGCAAGCCGTGATAATCGACCACCTGACCCCGCCGATGACTCGCGCCGAACTTTACGGGCCCTTGCAGCAGTTAGAGGCCTTAATCGACGAATATTGCGAAGCCCAAAGCTTAGATCCGTCCAGATTACCGATGATTCGCGATCGCATTGTAGCCCTCACCAACCAGGAAAATCTAGATAAAGACCTAGGAATCCAACTAAATAAATCCGAATTTACCGAATTCATCACCCGCACAGACGGCTACCTTTGCGAACTCAAAGAATCGCAAATTCGCGACGGATTGCACATTTTCGGTCAATGTCCCCAAGGTAGACAGTTGCGGGACTTGATAATTGCGATCGCCCGCCATCCTAGCACAAATCGCGCAGGCTTAACCCGCGCCCTCGCCCAAGACTTAAACCTAGATTTCGACCCCTTAACTACAGCAGGCGATTTAACAGCAGAATTAGAAGAAAAAGCCGCTGAATTAGTAGATAATTTAATCGAAAACATCCGCGTTCATCCGCGTCCATCTGCGGTTACAAATCCAGAAATAGGAGAAGCAACCCAACAAGAATTAGATTGGATTGCCAACTATCTTTTACCCTCACTGCTGCAAACAAACCAAGAAATTACTAATTTGTTGCGCGGACTAGATGGGCGGCACATCCCCAGCGGCGCATCCGGCGCACCAACTCGCGGCAGGCCCGATGTATTGCCCACAGGTCGCAATTTTTACTCAGTAGATATCCGTGCTATTCCCACAGAAACCGCTTGGAGAGTTGGCAAAGTTGCGGCCGAAACTTTAATTGAAAGATACACTCAAGAAAACGGCGAATATCCCAAAACTTTGGGTTTGTCAGTGTGGGGAACATCGACAATGCGGACGGGGGGAGACGACATCGCCGAAGCCTTAGCGCTGATGGGAGTTCAACCAATTTGGGATGGGCCTTCGCGCCGGGTTGTAGATTTTGAAATCTTGCCTGTTGCTGTTTTGGGGCGGCCGAGAGTTGATGTTACTTTGCGGATTTCGGGATTTTTTCGCGATGCTTTTTTTAATTTAATTGATTTGTTTGACTCCGCTGTCAAAGCTGTGGCAGCTTTAGATGAACCTGCGGAAGATAATCCTTTAGCAGCGCAAGTTAAACAAGAGATTTTGGATTGGGAATCGGCGGGTTTGAGTCGGGAATATGCAGAAGTGCGATCGCAATTTCGAGTCTTTGGCTCAAAACCAGGTGCTTACGGCGCAGGACTTCAAGGCATAATTGAAGCTCAAAACTGGACAGACGACAGCGATTTAGCAAAAGCTTACATTAATTGGAGCAGCTACGCCTATACTTCCTCTAGTTCCTCAAATTTGCAGGGAGATGTAGCAGGAGTTAAACAAAGTGAATGGGGATGTTGTGCACCCGAAGCATTTGAAAAACGCCTCGGCGAAATGCAAATAGTTTTGCAAAACCAAGACAATCGCGAACACGACATCCTCGACTCCGATGATTATTATCAATTCCAAGGCGGAATGACGGCGGCAATTCGCAATTTGCAAGGCAAAAATCCTGAAACTTATTTCGGCGATAATTCGATTCCCGAAAATCCGAAAGTGCGACAACTGAAAGAAGAAATTGCGCGGGTTTATCGCAGCAGGGCGGTAAATCCGAAATGGATTGAAGGGGCGATGCGCCACGGTTATAAAGGTGCTTTTGAAATTGCCGCAACGGTAGATTTTTTGTTTGCTTATGATGCTACGGCAAATTGTGTAGAAGATTTTATGTATGAGGGAATCGCACAGGCTTACATTTTTGATGAGAAAGTGCAGGGATTTATTCAGGAAAATAACCCTTGGGCGCTGCGAGATATGGCGGAGAGATTGCTAGAAGCTCGTCAACGGGGATTGTGGCAGAGTGCTAATCAGGATACTCTTGATAAATTGCGATCGATCGCCCTGCAAGCCGAAGCAATCATCGAATCCCATACCGAAATACGCAATTAACCTGACCAGACCGTTTGCGGTAATATCTACTAATGTTTCGCCAACGGTGAAAGCTGTATGATTCGCCGCTATATTGCTAGCCTGACCACTAACATCTTAAAACTTACCTGCGCCGCCGCAACCGCGATCGCCCTAACAGCCGGATGTTCGCAACCCAACCAGCCCAACAGCCCTAGGGCATCTAACACCACCGAACCGGCAGCCCTAGCGGAGCTGCCAAGCTCTGTGTTGGCTAAAAACCCCAAAAAAAACCAAAAAGCCCTCAGCGCTTCCTCCTGCACCCAAAACGACCCATTTGCGGAGTCAATTAACTTTGCCACCCAAGCTTCTAATTTAGCTCAATCTGCCAATTCAAAAGAAGAGTGGGACGAAGTAGCAGCCCTGTGGGTGCAAGCCGTCGCTTGGATGCAAGCAGTTCCCCCCGGCAGTCCCCGGCGGGCGTTTGCCGAGAAAAAAGTCATCGAGTACACGAAAAACCTGGTTTATTCCCAACAGCAAGCGGGCGCAACCCGATCGCAAGCTAGTACAGTCAGCTTCAGCAGCGATTTACTCGACGAACAGCTAGAACTATACCTATCCTACGTTGCAGCCGTTGGCCCGCCAGATGTTTTGATTGTCGGTAGTTCCCGCGCCTTGCAAGGCGTCGATCCCAAACAGCTAAAACAAGCTTTGGCAGCGTCCGGGCGTCCGGGCTTAAAAATATTCAACTTTGCAATCAACGGCGCAACTGCCCAAGTAGTTGACTTTCAACTGCGGCGGCTTTTGAAGCCAGATCATTTGCCTCAAATGATTGTCTGGGCGGACGGTGTGCGCGCATTTAACAGTGGCCGGAACGATCGCACTTTTAATTCGATCGTCGATTCTGAAGGCAGCCAGCTTTTAGCAGCAGGCGTTCGTCCTCAACTCGTGTCCGATGAACCGAATGTGATTCCCCAGTGTTACAGATTCCCGCAGCCCTGCGCTAACAGCACTTTCCGCCGAGCACAGGCATCTGTCGATCAGCTTTCCAGGGGCGGGCAAGATGCCCACCCCACAGTCAAATTTATGTCTAGTGGAACGGGCATCTTGCCTGTTGCTAACAATGCAGCGCCACCAACAAAAGTAGCAATTAGACAAGTCAGCGAATTAGCAGATGCGATCGACTCTAACGGATTCATGTCTATGTCAGGCAGTTACAACCCCAACACCTATTATCGACAAAGGCCTTACGTGTCAGGTAAGTACGATCGCGACTACGAAGACTTCAACCTCAGCGGCCAACAAGCAACAGCCTTTAATTCAGTCGTAGCATTTACCAAAACTCGCAAAATCCCCCTAATTTTCGTCAATCTGCCTCTCACCAACGACTACTTAGATCCCACACGTCGATCGGCAGAACAGCAGTTTCGGCAGCGAATGCAGCAACTCTCGCGACAAAAAGGCTTCGCTTTCCGTGACTTCTCGCAGCGGTGGCCAGGCCGCAACGACTTTTTTTTCGATCCAAGCCACCTCAACCGTCTTGGAGCGATCGCAGTTTCTCGCATCCTCGCAGCCGATTCCAGCATTGTCTGGCCCCGCCCCAAATCCCGGAGTATTGATGGCTGATGGGATTTTTCGATGACGAATGACTTATTATATAAGGGTTTGGAGCTTTCCTTCTTGGCAGTGCGAAATCCTTCGACTGAGCGCTAGCCGAAGTCTAAAATCTAAAATCGACGGACTAATTGTGCAACTAAAACAAGTAATTATCGCCCACAAAGCCAGAGACATCCTCAGCCAGCGGTGGGCAGAACAATGTGCCCGCCAGTTAGAAAGTCGCGGATGTCAAGTTTTAATGGGCCCCAGCGGCCCAAAAGATAACCCATATCCAGTATTTTTAGCTTCTAGTAACAGCCCTATCGATCTAGCAGTAGTCCTCGGTGGCGACGGTACAGCCCTGGCGGCAGCGCGGAATTTGGCTGCTGACGGTATCCCGATTTTGGCGGCGAATGTGGGGGGACATCTGGGTTTTTTAACCGAGTCTTTTGAGGATTTCCAAAATACTGAGGAGATTTGGGACAGACTAGCCGAAGATAGGTATGCTGTGCAGAAGCGGATGATGTTGCAGGCGACGGTTTTTGAGGGAAACAGAACTAATCTGGAACCGGAGAGCGATCGATTTTTGGCACTGAATGAAATGTGTGTCAAACCCGCTTCTGCCGATCGAATGCCGAGCTGTATTCTAGAAATGGAAGTTGACGGCGAAGTCGTCGATCAATACCAAGGCGACGGCTTAATTGTGGCAACTCCCACAGGTTCAACTTGCTACACCGCCTCCGCCCACGGGCCGATTATTCATCCAGGGATGAATGCGATCGCAGTTACTCCGATTTGCCCTTTAAGCTTATCCAGTCGGGCTGTAGTTTTACCACCCGGTTCAGTCGTCAGCATTTGGCCCTTAGCAGATTACGAACTCAGCACAAAACTCTGGATGGACGGCGTTTTAGGTACAGCAATTTGGCCCGGACAGCGCGTAGACGTGCGGATGGCAGACTGCGAAGCCAAGTTTATCATTTTGCGAGAAAACTATTCTTATTACGGCACTTTGAGGGAAAAACTTCAATGGGCAGGAGCCCGAATTAAGTACAGCAACAATCACCGCAATTAATCTACATTAATGTAGCGGCGGGTTTAGCGACAATCGATCGCATCTCAACCAATAACTTCACTCAAAACCCGCCCCCACCCCACTATCAAATATTCTGCGACTTACAAAAACCCGCCCTCACCCAACTCTGTTAAGATCTCTCAATATCTTGACAAGCAGCCCGATCCATGCAGACTATTAAAAAATCAACCAGACCTTTCAACTCTCAAGATACATATCCCTGTCCCGTCTGTCGCACCGGTGAAATTGCTACCATGCCGATGATGGAAGCCCTAGCTTGCAACTTCTGCCAGCACATTTTTACCGCCAACGAAGAAAGGCAATCGCTCCAAATGGCCGATCGCCAGCCGCCGGTAACTTGGCACTGGAACGGCAAAAAATGGATAGGAGCACACCTCGAAGGCGTAGAATTCGGATGGCCTTATTTTGCCGCAGCGATCGGTCTCATCTTCCTTCCCACCATCTTGCTCGGACTTTCAGCTTACTACTTTCCCCCGGTTCCCGGCAGCCGCTTGTCGTGGCTGCCCGCAGCTTGGACTGGTTTAGCCTTTTTGTCCCATTTAGGCATAGTGCTGTGGTTGGTAGGCGAATTTTATCAATTCCCCGCGGCCACTTATTTAAGAGCTTGGGGGCGCAGGATTCGCAGGCGCTAGCTGGTTGGTGTCAGACGGTTGAGGGGCTGCGCACCGAGATTTATTGCGGTAAAGTTAGAGGCGATCGCAAAACTCAACTCCAAATCAGCACCACTAAAGCTATAATCATTTGCTATTCTAAATACTCAGATACGAGCGCATAGCGATTTGTGAGGAGACGGATGAACATACTTGGAATCTCGGCGTACTACCATGACAGCGCCGCAGCCTTAATTTGCGATGGAGAAATTATCGCCGCAGCGCAGGAAGAAAGATTTTCCCGCAAAAAGCACGACGCCAGATTTCCCAAGAATGCGATCGCCTATTGCCTAAAAGAAGCGAACATAGAATTACGGGAAGTCGATCGCATAGTCTTTTACGACAAACCATTAATCAAATTCGAGCGCCTTCTCGAAACCTACTTAGCCTACGCACCCCAAGGTTTTCGCTCTTTCCTAACCGCCATGCCCATATGGCTGAAAGAAAAGCTTTACCTCAAAACCATGCTCAAAAGAGATTTAGCAGAAATAGCAAACTGCAAAACCAATAAACTGCCACCTCTGCTATTTACCGAGCACCACCAATCCCACGCAGCCTCAGCATTTTTCCCCAGCCCATTCCAAAAAGCCGCCGTTTTGTGTCTCGACGGCGTAGGCGAGTGGGCCACAACCTCCGTTTGGCTGGGAGACGGCAACCAACTAACACCTCAGTGGGAAATCGATTTTCCCCACTCCCTAGGTTTGCTTTATTCAGCTTTCACCTACTACACAGGCTTCAAAGTCAACTCTGGTGAATACAAACTCATGGGTTTAGCGCCCTACGGCGAACCCAAGTATGTAGACAAAATTCTCACCCATTTGATGGATCTCAAAGATGACGGAACTTTCCGTTTAAACATGGATTATTTCAACTACACAGTTGGCTTAACCATGACAAATAAGAAGTTTGACGAACTGTTTGAAGGGCCGCCGCGTCAAGGTGAAGGACAACTGACTCAGCGGGAAATGGACATTGCAGCTTCCATTCAAGTTGTTACCGAAGAAGTTGTTTTGCGGCTTTGCAGAACAGTTAAAAAAGAATTGGATGTCGATTATCTTTGTCTCGCGGGCGGCGTTGCTCTCAACTGCGTTGCTAACGGCCGACTTTTGCGGGAAGGTATTTTCAAAGATATTTGGATTCAACCGGCAGCGGGAGATGCTGGCGGTGCTTTGGGCGCGGCTTTGGCGATTTGGTATCAGTATTGCGAACAAACTCGCACTGTGGGCGACGAGTTACCTGTCGCAAATAATCTCAAACAAGAGAGGAGTGAAGTCCTTACTACGAACGAGGAGAGGACTGAAGTCCTTACTACAAGCCAAGCTGTCGCAACAGTGGCGAAGTCTGTGGCTCATTTAACTTGTCACGACAAAATGCGCGGTTCCTATTTGGGGCCAAGGTTTACAGACGCAGAAATTCTCGAATATTTGGATGCTGTCAAAGCTAGTTATCACCGATTGGACGATGCCGAATTGATGCCGCAGTTGGCGGAAATTTTGGCACAGGGAAATGTCGTCGGATGGTTCCAAGGGCGGATGGAATTTGGGCCGCGGGCTCTGGGCGGGCGATCGATCATTGGCGATCCACGCAATGCTAAAATGCAGTCCGTGATGAACCTGAAAATCAAATATCGGGAATCATTTCGACCTTTTGCACCGTCAATTTTAGCCGAACGAGTTGCGGATTATTTCGAGATTGACCATTCTAGCCCTTATATGCTATTGGTAGCACCTGTCAAATCCAGTCTCCGCATCCCGATGACTCCCGAACAAGAACAGTTGTTTGGCATTGAAAAGCTCAACATTCCGCGATCGGAAATTCCGTCTGTTACCCACGTCGATTACTCGGCTCGCATCCAAACAGTTCACAAAGAAACCAATCCTCGGTACTATGACTTAATCAGTCACTTTGAAGAGCGATCGGGATGTTCGATTCTGGTAAATACTTCTTTCAACGTCCGAGGCGAACCCATTGTTTGCACTCCCGAAGATGCTTACCGCTGTTTCATGCGAACCGAAATGGATTATCTGGTTTTAGAGAATTTCTTAATTCCTAAATCAGAACAAATTCCTTGGAAACAAGATGATGCTTGGAAAAATGAATTTGAACTAGATTAGTCAGTTGGCAGTTGACAGTTGTCATTAGCTGAAATTCTTCCTTCTTCCCTCTTCCTTCTTCCCTCTTCCTTCTTCCCTCTTCCCTCTTCCTTCTTCCTTCTTCCTTCTTCCTTCTTCCTTCACAATGAGCGACGAAATAAAAAAACTCGATCAAAAAGGCTTGCGCGATTTCGGGCTGCTAATTGGCGGCTTAATTGCACTGCTGTTCGGTTTAGCAGTACCTTTACTGCGGCGGCATTCTATACCTTGGTGGCCTTGGGCAATCGGCGCAGTCCTAGTTGTGCTAGCATTAGTTGCACCGAAATCGTTGAATCCCGTTTATCACGCATGGATGCGGTTTGGACTGACTCTCAATAAGATCGAAACGCCGATTATTTTGGGGATAGTTTTTTACCTGATAATTTGGCCGATGGGATTTATTAAAAGCCTGTTTGGTGAAGATGCGATGCGGCGCAAACTTAATCCTAAAATGGATACTTACCGCGTCGCAAGTAAAGCAAGAACAAAAGTTAGTATGGAGCGTCCTTTCTAAGTGTTTGAATCAACAATAGACTTTCTTAAAGATTTGTGGGCGTTTATGAAGGAACGCCAAAAATATTGGCTGCTACCGTTAATTGTGACTTTAGTCTTTTTGGGAGCTTTGATTGTATTAAGTCAGGGTTCTGTGATTGCTCCGTTTATTTACACGTTGTTTTGAAAGAATGAGCAAGTTGAAAAATTTGGGTGTCAATTTAGGTTTGACACTCGGCGGTTTGTTGATGGGAGTGATAATTGGTGAAGTTGGATTGCGAGTTGCTAGATTTGAGGGTTATCCAAAAATTCCTGATGTCGCAGACTCTGCACCCACAGGTTTCCACACTGCCGATCGCGATCTGGGTTGGAAGCTCAAACCCGGTGTGTCGGGCGAGTGGAACGGCGAAGGTAAGAGTTTTGTGCAGGTGAATAGTGAGGGTTTGCGCGATCGCGAACACACAAAAGCCAAACCTCCCAACACTCTCCGAATCGCAGTTTTAGGCGATTCTTTCACCGAAGCAATTCACGTACCAGTCGAACAAACTTTCTGGTCAAAATTGGAGCGAAAACTAGGCAACTGCGAGGCTGTTAAGG
Source organism: Microcoleus sp. A6-C6 (assembly GCF_036705955.1). Classification (NCBI taxonomy): domain Bacteria; kingdom Bacillati; phylum Cyanobacteriota; class Cyanophyceae; order Oscillatoriales; family Microcoleaceae; genus Microcoleus; species Microcoleus sp. A6-C6. The sequence goes on from NZ_JAUBVR010000059.1 coordinate 11,250, forward strand.
GACGCAAAAATGTTGAAGTCATCAATTTCGGCGTGCAGGGTTACGGTAATGCTCAAGAATTGATAATGCTGCAAAAAAAAGTATGGGATTACAATCCTGATATTGTAATTCTTGCCTTTTTTATTGGCAATGATGTAATTAACAATTCCCCCAAACTAGAATACGACCACTATCGACCATTTTTTGTGTATAATGCTAGCGGCAAGTTAGTACCGGATATGTCTTTTCGCAATTTAGCACCGATCGACCGCAACGCAAGAGCCGTTTCATTCGTAGATAGATTGCCCAGTTTTCTCGTCAACAATTCGCGCATTTTGCAGGTCATCAAAAAAATTGATTTAGACCAGAAAAAGTTGCAGTTATCTGCGGATTTTACCACTTTGAGTACCAAAAACTTCATTCCACCTCAAGATGCAGCTTGGCAAGATGCCTGGAAGGTGACAGAAGGTTTGATTGTGGAGATTCGCAATGAAGTCGTGCAGAAAAATGCTGATTTCTTACTTGTGACGATCGGCACTCCGATGCAAGTCGATCGCGATCCGGCTAAGCGGCAAAAGTTTATGCAGGAGTACAACATTCAGGATTTATTTTATCCCGATCGGCGGCTGGAAAAATTGGGCGCGCGCGAGGGTTTTAGGGTACTGAATTTATCCGAACAGTTCCAAGGTTATACTGAAAAATTTCAAGTGTGCGCCCACGGTTTTGAGAATTCTGTACCCTGTGGGGGTCACTGGAACGAACTGGGACACCGGCTGGGCAGCATCCTGATCGATCGCAATTTGTGCGAAAACCTGAAGCAGTCTCAAGCCCCCAAAAAACAACCCTAATCATTCAAATTTCATGAAAGACTCAACCTCGCTCCAAAAAGGCAAAAATATATTAACTTTAATCGCTGTCAATTTGGCGATCGCCTTTATTTGCCTGGAAGCTTTATCGCTAGCTTTTTATTTTATCAATCAAAAGCAGTTTTTTTATACCCGAACCAAAGGTAAAGAAAAAGTAGTAGAAGACATTGAAAGGATCGGAATTAGACTAGATGAATCTATCGTAGAAAGACTGCACCCGTTTTTTGGCTACGTGCTCAAACAAGGTGCTTTTCCCAATGAAAAATTAAAATTAAAAGTCAACAAAGAAGGCTTTTATTCCCTCTACGAATATCCGTTTATTAAAAGTAATAAAAATCAATTGATCGTAGGAATTTTCGGCGGTTCTGTTGCTAACAACTTTGCCGTAGATGAATACATCACTCAAAGATTTTCTAAAAAGTTAAAGAGTTATCCAGAATTCGCCAACAAAGAAATTGTAATTTTAAATTTCTGTAACGGCGGCTACAAACAACCCCAACAATTATTGATTTTAAATTACTTTCTGGCCTTGGGTCAAGATTTAGATTTAGCCATCAATATTGACGGTTTTAACGAAGTAGCACTGTCAAATTTAAACAACAAAGCCGGATTAGAAATAGGAATGCCCAGCGTTCAGCACGTAAAGCCACTGACGAGTTTAGCCAATAACAACTTGTCGCCGGAAGCAATGAGTTCGATCGTGCAAATTAGCGAAACTAAAAAACAGTTGAAAGCAGGTATTGACAAATTGCAAACTTGTCAGCTTGCTTTGTGTCACGCTATCACCTCGCTAGAGGTGAAACAATTAATCAACAATTACCAGCAAGCCATTGTCAAGTATGACCGGCAAGTCAAACAATCCAACCCAGACACGGCAAATAGCGATATAGTATACCTTCCCAAAGCTGACTCTGTTTTGCCGGATCGCGCTGCTTTTGATGAAATAGCATCGATGTGGTACGAATCGTCGATCGCGATGAATCAAATTTTATCAAGTAGAAAAATTAAGTATTTTCACTTTATCCAGCCCAACCAATATTATCAAACTAAACGAACCTTTACCGCCAAGGAGAATGAAATCGCGATCGACAAGAATAGTCCTTACATTGAAGGGGTGAAAAAAGGTTATCCCGTACTGTTGTCAAAAGTCAATGATTTGCAAAAAGCTGGGGTTAATGTTTTTAACGGCGTGAATATTTTGGACAATACAAAAGAGACGGTTTACAAAGATGGCTGCTGCCACTACAATTCAGTGGGACAGGAAGTATTGAACGATTATGTTTCCAGTTCGGTGATTAAAGTAGTAAGAAAGTCTAAATAAATATTTATGAAAGATTTTAAGTTGATTAACAAAAGCCAAGAAATCCTCAAAATTACTTTAATCAACTTGGCGCTTTTATTTATTTTCCTAGAACTAGGTTCCTTGGGATGGTATTTTGTCAAGCACAAGCAATTTTTCTATACTAGAGAAAAAGCGCAAGATAAGTCGGCTTTAGGAATCAATTTAGAAGGAGTGCGGCTGAATCAGTCTATTGTCGAAAGATTTCATCCTTTCTTTGGGTTTGTTCAAAAACCAGGCCCTGATTTTCGACCAGGTTTTAAGGTTAACAACTACGGATTTATCTCTCCTTACGATTACCCTTTTAAAAAAACAAAAAAAAAACAATTTGTGATCGGAATTTTTGGCGGTTCCGTGGCTTCCGATTATTCAATTTTTCAAATTAAAAATAAGATTTTACCTCAATACCTCAAACAGGTTCCCGGCTTACAAGATAAAGAGTTTATAATTTTGTCTTTTGCTACCGGCGGCTACAAACAGCCGCAACAGTTATTAATTTTAAACTATTTTTTGGCATTAGGTCAAGAGTTAGATCTGGTCGTCAATATAGATGGCTTTAATGAAGTAGCACTTTCTAATATAAACAATAAAAATAAAATTGATCTGGCGATGCCAAGCAATCAGCACATTCTGCCGCTGATTAGCTTGGCAAATAATAGCCTTTCTACTAAGGCTATGCAAGTAACTCTCAGAATTAAAGAAAATAAAACTAGGATTAATGAGGGTTTGGAAAGTTTGCAACACTGCTCTTTAGCTGCGTGTGATGCTTTGACTTCTGTTTACGTTCAAAATTTAGTCAATAGTTATCGGAGAGATGTGATCGCATTTGAAAAAGAACGTGGCAAACAAGAAGATGACGAGGGCAGCGTGATTTATATTAATAAAAATAAGTCGGTTTTAGAGGATTCAGCAGCTTTTGAACAAATGGCGTGGAATTGGGCGAAAAGTTCAATTTTTATGCACAAAGTGCTGTCTGCGAGTAATGTTCCTTATTTTCACGTCCTTCAGCCGAATCAATATTATCAGACGAAAAGGGTGTTTGGCGAGGAAGAAAAACGGATTGCTTTTAACAATGATACTCCTTATGCTGAATCTGTGAAAATTGGCTATCCGGCTCTTTTGAGTAAGTTGCCTAATTTACAAAAAAATCAGATCAATATTTTGAATGGGGTTAAGGCGTTCGACAAAACAAAAGATATTGTTTATATGGATAGCTGCTGTCATTACAATCAAGCTGGGGATGTGGTTTTTAGCAATTATGTGGGCAGTTCTATTCTGGAAGCTTTGCGGAAGGATCGGGCTAGGAGTAATAAAAAATAGGGGAGCATCTCATTTTTGTAAGAAGTCATTAGTCATTAGTCATTTTCTTGAGTATTCGTAGGGTGCGTCGCCATGAAAAATCCTCAAAGTCGATCGACAATCTCATAGGGACGCACCTGATACTATTTATAAAAGAGCTTGCTTAAGACAAAAATTTTGGGCGGAGTGAAACGGAGGGTTGTGTCCTGGGCCGTTGAAAAGAACAGGTGCGTCGCTCTTTCTTGAGGATTGTCGATGGCGACGCACCCTACGGCTACTGTTCCACCAGAATCAATTTTATTGGGGGCGATTTTTAAGTTTTTGGTGCGGTTTTAGCTCGATCGCCCGTGGAGTCGATCGGCATTACCAATATCTTATCAACGCGGTTGCCGTCCATATCCACGACTTCGACTCGCAAACCGTTCCACTCAAAATGCTCGGCTGCTGTCGGAATCTTGCCCAAATGTGTAATCACAAAACCGCCCATTGTGTGGTAACTTCCCCTATTTTCTGACGATCTTTCATCAATTCCAAACAGTTCAAAGAAATCATCGACAGGCAACATTCCGTCTAACAACCAAGAACCGTCTTCGCGCTGCACGGCTTGCGGTTCGTCGGCATCTTCAATGGAGGGAAAGTCGCCAACTAATTCGACTAAAATGTCGTTGACTGTCACCAATCCTTGAATGACTCCGTATTCGTCAACCACTAAGGCAATTTGATTGCTAGATTGCTTAAAAAGCTCTAATACTTTTAAACCGCGCGTGCTTTCCGGCAAAAATAAGGGCCTGCGCAAAGAAGCGCTTAAATCGAACGGTTGACCTGTTAAATTCCTCGACAGCATATCTGTAACGTGGACTAAACCGATAACATTGTCGAGCCCGCCCTGACAAACGGGAAACCGGGAATGACCGCTGCCAAGCATTTTTTGGCGGTTTTCTTCTACTGAGTCGTCGAGGTCGAGCCAGGTAAGATCGGGTCGCGGGGTCATTAAGGCGCTGACTCGCCGATCGCCCAAACGAAACACTCTTTCTACCATGTCTTGTTCGGCTTCTTCAAAGGTGCCGGCCTCGGTTCCTTGCTCGATTAAAACTTTAATTTCTTCCTCTGTAACTTGAGGTTCTGTTGAAGGCACAATCCCCATAATTCGCAAGATTAAGTCAGTAGAATAACTTAAAACATACACTGCTGGAGCGCCAATGTTTGAGAGCATTCGCATGGGAATAGCGACACGAGAGGCGATCGGCTCAGGATTGTTGAGGGCCAGCCGCTTCGGCACAAGTTCGCCGATAATGATGGTGAGATAAGTTATGGTTAAAATTGCGATGACTGAGGCGATCGCCTGAGAGTAGGGTTGCAAAGCCGGAATCAAGCGCAAAGCAGGCTCTACTCTTTTAGAAATCGTCGTTTCTCCGAAAGCGCCCGACAGGATAGCCAGCAGCGTAATCCCGATTTGAACTGTCGGTAAGAACTGATTCGGGGCATTAGCCAGATCCAAAGCTACACGGGCATTGATCGAACCTTGGTTTGCCATCTGTTGCAGTCTCACCTTCCGTACTGAGATGATGGCCATCTCTGACATCACAAACACGCCATTGAGGAAAACCAGCAGGAGAACAATCAGAAGGTCGGTACTTGGGGACATTTCTCAAATTATCGGTGGTAAAGGCGAAGCGCGTTGCCCGGTTAGTCGATTTTAGATTTTAGATTTAGATTTTAGATTGAATTGGCACCCATAATCTGGGGGATATGTCAATCTCGATCGCCAAATCGAAATTGTCGATCGACCTCTCACTAGATTAACGGAACGGGCTCGTTTCGATCGCAAGTTCGAGATATTTAAAGAAAGCCTCTAGCAGAAATCTACCCGTAGTTGAGTGGCACTGCCAACAGCCGATCGCTACAATCATAGATGTTTGTCGTACAATCAGACTTAGTAGGCAGCCGGGAAAGAGCCTTATTCCGTCGATCGGGGATTAAAATTAATAGCGCATGACTTTCTCTTCGATAATTCGCATCCTGGGGCGATCGCCCCTAGCAACAGAACTGCTCAACAAGCTCAAGCAGCATCACTGCCTGCAACTCAACGGCATCGCCCGCTTACCCAAAGGCTTAGTAGCTTCCGCCCTCGCACAACAAGAGGGGCGCAATTTATTGGCTGTGACAGCAACTCTGGAAGAAGCAGGCCGCTGGGTAGCTCAACTAGAAGCGATGGGCTGGCAAACTGTACATTTTTACCCAACTTCGGAAGCTTCGCCCTACGAGCTATCCTACTCCGACGAGAACGAAATGACCTGGGGGCAAATGCAGGTGCTGGCGGACTTGGTGGACAAGCAAGAAAAAAGTGCCACTGCATCTAAGCCGATCGCCATTGTAGCTACCGAAAGAGCTCTCCAGCCTCATTTGCCACCGCCGGATGCTTTTCAACCCTATTGTCTGACACTCAAGCGAGGCGAAGTGCAAGACTCCAAAATACTTGACCGCCAACTGGTCTCGATGGGGTACGATCGGGTGAATTTGGTAGAAACCGAAGGCCAATGGAGTCGCCGGGGCGATATTGTCGATGTGTTTCCGGTGGCGGCGGAGTTGCCGGTAAGGCTGGAATGGTTCGGGGATACTTTGGATCAACTGCGCGAGTTCGATCCGTCGAACCAGCGATCGCTCGATAAGGTCGATCGATTAGTATTAACTCCTACTAGCTTTAACGCAATTATTAAAGCGGTTTTAGCGGAAAAAAGTATTGACGAAATCAACCAAATAGGCTCTCTTGACACAGAAAAAGCAGCCGAAAAATTTGTCCATAGGCTGTTAGGTTTAGCGTTTGAAAAACCAGCTTGTTTGTTGGACTATTTGCCAAAAAATACTTTAGTTCTGATTGACGAACCGCCAGGATGCGAAGCTCACAGTGACCGCTGGTTTGAGAATGCACAGGAACAGTGGGAAAGTTGTAATCGGGAATCAGAAGTTGCGGATGGGGAAACCGAAAAATTGCCAATTGCTAATTTACAGGTTCCGAAAATTCACCGCAGTTTTGCTGAATCGATCGCAAATGTCGCAGCTTTCGATCGGCTAGAACTTTCAGAATTGGCAGAAGATTCTAATTCTACTAAAAAATCTCAAACGCCTGCGATTAATTTGTCCAGCAGGCCAGTGCCGGTGATGCCTCACCAATTCGCGAAACTGTCTCAAATGCTCCGGGAAGAGCGCGATCGAGGTTTTACGGTGTTTCTGGTTTCGGCTCAACCTAGTCGATCGGTATCTCTGCTTTCGGAACACGACTGTCCGGCTCAGTTTGTGGTGAATCCGCGCGATTTTTTGGCGATCGACAAATTGCAGTTGCAGCACATTCCCGTCGCCTTGAAGTACAGCGGGCTGGCAGAATTGGAAGGGTTTATTCTGCCGACTTTTCGGATTGTCTTAATTAGCGATCGGGAATTCTACGGCCAGCATTCTCTCGCAACTTTTAGCTATGTCCGCAAACGCCGCCGCGCTGCTTCTAAAAAGGTTGACCCGAACAAGCTGAGTCCGGGGGATTTTGTGGTGCACCGCCAGCACGGAGTTGGCAAGTTTCTGAAGTTGGAACGCTTGACGATCGATCGGGAAACTCGCGAATATTTAGTGCTGCAATACGCTGACGGTACTCTCAGGGTGGCGGCAGATCAATTGGGCGCGTTGTCGAGATTTCGGACTGTCGGCGATCAAGTGCCGGCTCTCAACAAGCTGACTGGCCAAACTTGGGAAAAAACTAAAGCAAAAGTTCGCAAAGCTGTTAAGAAAGTAGCGGTAGATTTGCTGAATCTTTACGCTAAAAGAGCTAAACAACAGGGTTATGCTTTTCCTCCTGATATGCCTTGGCAGCAAGAGTTGGAGGATTCTTTTCCGTACCAACCCACGCCGGATCAGTTGAAGGCTACTCTTGATGTTAAACGTGACATGGAGGGCGATCGACCAATGGATCGCTTAGTCTGTGGCGATGTCGGTTTTGGCAAGACGGAAGTTGCTCTCAGAGCTATTTTTAAGGCAATTACAGCGGGCAAGCAGGTGGCTTTGCTCGCGCCGACGACAATTTTGACCCAACAGCACTATCACACGCTCTCTGAGCGTTTTTCCCCTTATCCGATCGAAGTTGGTTTGCTCAATCGCTTTCGCACCGAAACCGAGCGCCGGGAGATTCACAAGCGCTTAGCAACTGGGGAGTTAGACGTGATTGTTGGTACTCAATCTGTGTTGAGCAAAGCGATTAAATTTCGGGATTTGGGTTTGTTGGTGGTGGATGAAGAACAGCGGTTTGGGGTGAAGCAGAAGGAAGCGATTAAAGCTCTGAAAACCGAGGTAGATGTTTTGACTCTGACGGCGACGCCGATTCCCCGGACTTTGTATATGTCTCTGTCGGGGATTCGGGAGATGAGTTTGATTTCGACTCCGCCGCCCAGCCGCCGCCCGATTCAGACTCATTTGGCCGCCTACGATTTGGAGGTGGTGCGGACTGCAATTCGTCAAGAGTTGGACAGGGGCGGTCAGGTTTTTTATGTGGTGCCACGGATTGAGGGGATTGATGAGTTGGCGGATACGTTGCAGCTAATGGTTCCGGGGGCGAGAATTGCGATCGCCCACGGTCAAATGGATGCTGCGGAATTAGAATCAATCATGCTGACTTTCAGCGCGGCGGAGTTTGATATTTTGGTCTGCACTACGATTATTGAGTCTGGTTTGGATATTCCGCGAGTCAATACAATTTTGATTGAGGACGCCCAAAAGTTCGGTTTGGGCCAACTCTACCAGTTGCGGGGACGGGTGGGACGTGCGGGGATTCAAGCTCACGCTTGGCTGTTTTATCCGAAGCAGAACCAGCTTTCTGATGCTGCAAGGCAGAGGTTGCGGGCAATTCAGGAGTTCGCGCAGTTGGGTTCGGGCTATCAGTTGGCTGTCCGAGATATGGAAATTCGCGGTTCGGGTGATGTTTTGGGCACGGAACAGTCTGGTCAAATGGAGGCGATCGGTTTTGATTTGTATGCTGAAATGTTAGAGGAGGCGATTCGCGAAATTAAGGGCCAGGAAATTCCGAAGGTTGAGGATGCACAAATTGACCTCAGTTTGACGGCGTTTATTCCTGCTGATTATATCGGGGATTTGGATCAAAAGATGAGCGCTTATCGATCGGTGGCTTCTGCTAATACCTCGGAAGAGTTGCAGCAGATTCGGGCCGATTGGTGCGATCGTTACGGCCCCATTCCTCTGCCAGCCCAGCAACTTATCCGTGTTGTGGAACTCAAACAAATCGCTAAGCAAATTGGTTTTTCTCGGATTAAACCGGAAAATAAGCAGCACATTGTTTTGGAAACGCCGATGGAGGAACCTGCTTGGAACCTGCTTAAGGCTAATTTGCCGGAACATTTGCAGTCTCGTTTTGTCTACAGCAAGGGGAAGGTTACTATTCGAGGTATGGCGGTTTTGAGCGCCGAAAAGCAGTTGGATAATTTGATAGATTGGTTGGGTAAAATGCAGGGCGCTTTGCCGGAAGCTAATCTTTGATTTTCCTCTAAAATCCCGGAATATCAAATCGTGAAAAAGTTAGTCAGTGTTTTTTTGGCGATCGCGCTAGTGCAAGGAGTGCCAATGGCGGTTCAAGCTCAACCAATAATTGACCCGATCGACCGGGTTGTGAATGCAGGATTGATGAATAAAGATGCCAGTGGCAATTTTAATGCTGAGGGCTTTGTCAGCCGTGCCGAGTTGGCGGCAATTTTGGTAAAAACTTTTGGTTTGGAACGGCGGAAAACTGCTCAGAAACCCGATCGGGAATTGCCGGACGTACCTAAGACTTACTGGGCGTATAGTGCGATTCAAACTGCTTTGAAAACGGGAACGATGAGTGGATATCGCGATGGAATGTTTTTCCCAAATCAAAGGGTGACTCGCGCTGAGGCTTTGGCGATTTTTGCTCAAGCTTACGGCGTTTTTCAGTTTCCAGATGCCAGCATTTCCGAGATTTTAGCTAATTATCCAGATGCAGGGGAAATCCCTAGTTGGGCTAGAAAGTCTATGGCTACTGCACTCTATGAAGGGTTTGTGAATATTGAACTCGGAACTAATAAGATTAATCCTTTGAAGCCGATGACTCGCGGGGATATTGCTTACGCTTTGAGCAAGTATTTGGAGCGGCAGATAAGGCCCACTTCTTCGCCAGTCCCGGATCAGCTTCCTCCTAATCGCGGCATGGGAAGGTAATATGGCAGTTGACAGTTGACAGTTGACAGTTGACAATTGACCGCTCGACGGGAATCAAATTGTTGATGCGTGACCGGCTAGCGGGTTCTATTCATCAGGTTATTGGTCATTGAGAATATCAGAAGGCCGGGCGGTTGAAACCGCGTCTATACAGACAAAACCCGCTTGTATAGCTGGTTGAAGAGCGGCGTTGAAAATTGCGTGTCCCTCTGAGCTCGGACTTCCTTTGTGTAGATGCGGTTTCAACCGCTGCATCTATGCAAAATCCCGGAGCTTTGGTGACTGTAAAAGCAGCCATCAAACCCCCAGGATTTAATGTTTTCCTCTATTAACGAGGCTCAAATTGTCGATCGGTATTTACTTAATCAGCAGTAGCCAATTCGGTACTACCAGCGCCGCGCTTCCGCGTCAGGGTATTGAACAACATCTGACCGACAGCTTTAATCAAATTGCCTTCTAACTCCATAAACATCTTCATGTTCATGCCAAAAGCTGCATTAGCTTCATCAACAATTCGTTCTGCTGTGGCTTCGTCGATCGGCAATTCATTCATTGCTCCACGGTAGTTAGTCTTAAATTCTTTTTCATCAGGAATATCGGCGAATTCATAGAAAGCAGTACCTTCTCCCTCGGTCAAATTCATTCCGCGCTGAGCAATTCCTTTCAGGATTTGTCCGCCGGATAAATCACCGAGATAGCGAGTGTAAGAATGAGCAACTAATAGTTCTGGTTCGGTAGCCGAGATTTCGTGAATCCGTTTGATGTAAGCTTTAGCTGAGGCTGACGGAGCTACTTGTTCGCGCCAATTCGCACCGTAGTAGTAAAACAAATCTTGCTCTAAGCTTTGTTTGCGATTCAACTCAGAAAAGTAAATTTTTGAAACAACCGGATGCTGCTTTTGGCGTTCCATTTCCTCTTCGATTGCCGAGTAGACAAAGTAGAGGTTTCCGACTAACTTCCGGTAAGAAGTTTTTTCTACAACGCCTTTTAAAAAACACTTGACAAAACCAACGTTTTCTGCCATCGAGTGAGACTTTTTGGTTCCCTCACGCAATTTGGTAGCTAAATTGATGCTCATAGTATATTGTCCAACCTTCTATTTTTGTGGTAGCTGATGGATGCGCCAAAAATCTAAAAATTACCTCAGCATTTACCTTAGATCGATTTGATGAGAGATTGTATTAATTTTTATAACAAAACTTGCAGTAGTCCGTAGTCATCAGTGCGTAGTCATCAGTCAGCAGTCATCAGTCAGCAGTCATCAGTCAGCAGTCATCAGTCAGCAGTCATCAGTCACTAACTAATGACTAATGACTAATGACTAATGACTCATCCTCGCCAACTGTCAACTATCAACTAACTTAGATATCCAAGTCGAGCATATTGAGTTTGGGGCCGTAGGTTTCGATGAATTCGCGGCGGGGGGCGACTCGATCGCCCATTAAGATCGTAAAGATGCGATCGGCTTCAGCAGCATCCTCAATCTCCACCCGTTTCAGCGTCCGAGTTGCTGGGTTCATCGTCGTATCCCACAACTGCGTCGGCATCATTTCGCCCAAACCTTTGAACCGCTGGATGGTGTAGTTAGCATTCGCCGGAAATTCATTGCGAATCAAACTGTTTCTTTCGCGTTCACTGTAACAGTAGTAATGATTGCGCCCCCGTTCTACTTTATACAGAGGAGGACAAGCAATATAGATGTAACCTTGTTCTACAAGTGCGCGCTGATAGCGATAGAAGAAAGTCAGCAACAGCGTGCGGATGTGGGCTCCATCTACGTCCGCGTCAGTCATGATCACTATGTGGTGATACCGCAATTGCGACGGATCAAATTCTTCGCCTTTAATACCTAAACCCAGCGCTGTAATTAACGATTGAATTTCGTTATTTTTGTAGATTTTGGCGTCGTCGGTTTTCTCAATGTTGAGAATTTTACCGCGCAAAGGCAAGATTGCTTGGAATTGGCGATCGCGTCCTTGTTTGGCAGATCCGCCCGCAGAATCCCCTTCAACCAGGTATATCTCAGACAGGGCGGGGTCTCTGGAGCTACAGTCCGCTAATTTCCCAGGCAAAGGAGACGATTCTAAAACAGATTTCCGGCGCACTAAATCGCGGGCACGACGGGCGGCTTCAGCGGCTTTAAATGCCTGAATTGCCTTTTCCAAAATAGCATCAGCTACCTGGGGGCGAAACTCCAAATATTCGGTCAATACTTCGCCTACCAAGGAATCGACAATTCCTCGGACTTCTGTATTACCCAGTTTAGTTTTAGTTTGACCTTCAAATTCTGGGTCTGGGACTTTGACAGAAATCACTGCTGTCAAACCTTCCCGGACGTTTTCGCCGGCGAGGTTGGGTTCGTGTTCTTTGATTTTGTTGCGCTTGCGGGCGATCGAATTCATCGTCCGCGTCAAAACGGCTTTCAAACCTTCTAAGTGCGTACCGCCGTCGATCGTCCGAATGTTGTTCGCAAAACCCAAAACGTTGTCGCTAAAAGCATCGACGCACCACTGCAAAGCCACTTCTATATGCACGTTGTTGCGTTCTCCTTGCACGTAGATCACTTCTTCGTGCAGAGGCTGCTTTTCGCGGTTCATGTAGGCGATATATTCCTTGATTCCGCCCTCGTAACAGTATGTTTCGATGCGAGGTTCGCCACTTTTTAGCAGTTCCAAACGGTGGTCGCTAAACGTAATTCTCACGCCCGCATTCAAGTAACCCAATTCTCGCAAGCGCCCCGCGAGTATAGTGTAATCAAATTCAATGCCAGTGCTAAATATTTGAGTATCTGGCAAGAAAGAAACTGAAGTGCCGGTGCGAGTGCCTTTGTTAGGCTTGGCATTAAGTTCAGTAACTGGATTGCCTCTTTCGTAGCGCTGTAAATGTTCTTTTTGGTCGCGCCAAACTGTCACTTCTACCCACTCGGACAGCGCGTTAACAACAGAAATACCTACACCGTGCAATCCTCCAGAAACCTTGTAGCCACCACCGCCAAATTTACCGCCGGCGTGGAGTACAGTCATTACTGTTTCTATTCCCGATTTGCCAGTCTTGGCAACGATGCCGGTCGGAATACCCCGGCCGTCGTCTGTCACGGTAACGGAACCGTCGGCGTTGATGTCAACCTCGATGTGAGTGCAGTGGCCAGCCAGCGCCTCATCGATGGAATTGTCCACAACCTCGTAAACTAGATGGTGGAGTCCTCGCGGGCCGGTGGTACCGATGTACATCCCCGGTCGTTTGCGGACTGCTTCGAGACCTTCGAGAACTTGAATCTGATCGGCGCTGTAGCTGCTGGTCATACAAAAATAGCTCCAATAATGAGGCCTAAAGCCCCAAAAGCTTCTAAAATGGAAAAACTCATAAAATTATAGCACAAAACCGTTAAAGGCGATGCTAGGGCTTTCTAAATGCAAATTTATTAGGGGGACGGAGGCGAATAGTTGTGAGATTGCTTCGCGACTTTCCTGGTGTAGCGCGGTGAATGAGTGGATGGAGTGAGGGGAAAGTGGAGAGGATGAGAGTCTAGGAGAGGATTTGACGGTTTTTATCGCGAAATGAAATATGCTTTTAAAATCTGCGACAGCTTATGTTTAGTTTAATTACAATTTGTGGGGCGACGGCGACGGGGAAGTCGGGAGTGGCTTTGGCTTTGGCTTCGCGACTGAAATCTTCGATCCTGAGTGCAGATTCCCGTCAAGTGTACCGCGAATTTGACATCGGAACGGCAAAACCGACGGCGGTCGATCGCGCTTCTGTACCGCATCACTTGATTGACATCTGCGATCCGACAGAAACTCTAACACTCGCAGAATACCAACAGCAAGCTCAAAAAATAATTGCTGATGTCGATTTTCCCGTTTCTCCCCCGCTGTTGTTGGTGGGAGGGACTGGTTTGTATCTCAAATCGATTGTCAAGGGTTTGAAAATTCCGATGGTGGCACCGATGCCCGAATTGCGATCGCAACTTGCGGATCTCGGACAATCTCAATGTTACGCGATGTTGCAGCAGGTCGATCGATCCGCCGCCGAGAAAATTCACCTCAACGATTCCTTCAGAACCTTACGAGCACTGGAAGTATTTTATGTCACTGGTCGCTCTATTTCCGAACAGCAGGGCGAAAATCCTCCCGATTATCCTATTCTACAGATTGGGTTGGATTGTGAGATTGATGTTTTGGGCGATCGGATAAAACAGCGCACCGAACAAATGCTAGAACGCGGTTGGTTAGCTGAAGTCGAATATTTGTGTAAAAAATACGGCTGCGACTTACCACTGCTAAATACCCTGGGATATCAGGAAATGAAACAATATTTAGCTGGTGACATTACGCTTGAGGAAGCTAAGAATTTGACTGTTTTGCACACGCGGCAATTTGCGAAGAGACAGCGGACTTGGTTTCGAGCGTATCCTGAAATTGAATGGTTTGATGTTAGCACGCCGGATTTGTGCGATCGGGTTTGGCTAAGAGTTGCAGAGTTTTGCGAACAATAAGAATTTTTTGACCGCAGAGGGCGCAGAGGACGCAGAGAAGGAGAAAAGAGAGATGTAAGTGTTATTTTTGACTTAGTAAAATTTCTCTAATTCTTTGTCGAAAAAAACGCACAGCCGCACGCTGTCCGATGGTTCTGCTTTGTTCGATGAAACCGGGAATTTCTGCAACGGGTAAAAAGGGGAAAGCTAAACTGCGATCGCACATTTCATATTTCCCATCTACCAATTGATAAACTTGCAGAGATTCCCGCCGATACCTCCAGATTTCGGGAACACCAAGAGCAGCATAAATTGTAAACTTATTCACAGAAGAATTCGTGTAATCTGACTCTATTGCTAAATCCGGCGGCGGATCATTTGGCAAATTGATATTTCTGCCTCTAACTAAAGATTCATTTTGAATGTAGAAACAGGAATCAGGTTCGACAGCGCGAGTTAAATCTTCTCGTTCAAGAGTCAGCGAACCCAGACTCCTAAGTTCAATTCCCAGATCATCTACAATGGCTTCCACAAAGCTTTCTATCAGTCGTTTGGGTTCTTCGTGTTCTTCCAGTGGCATTCGGATTTCTAATACTCCTCCATCGTAAGCAATTCTCCAAGCTCTATCGTCCCCAACATCTGCCAGCAATGCTTTAAAAGTTGACCAACTGACACTTTTTAAAATAACTCGATTTTCTGGGGTTGTTTGATGCTCGACGGGAGTTGATGTTGTTGTTACCATTTAACAATTCCTTGGTAGCTTCATCAATTTTTATTATAGTCGATGGACTCAAACTTAAGGTAAAATTTACAAACATAGTGCAGGTATCGGGTAGGGATACGGCACTGCCGTGTCCTGTATTTCATTTTTATGAAGCGAACAAAAAAGATTTTTTAAATTAACCGCAGAGAACGCAGAGACGGCTGAGAAAGAGAAAGAAGAGAAATTAATTATGTGAGGAAGAAGCCGCAAAGCCTGTTCCTCAAATTATATCTAGCGGACTTAATTAACTGTAAAGACTTGCCACATATTCGCCGTAACCGTTATAGGGCAAAGTTGGGCGAGTTTCCCACGACCAACTGTTACCGGGACCGACTACCCGTTCGCTAGCCTGTGACCATCTGGGGTGTGGTTTGTCGGGTTCGACGTTTGCTTCAAAGGCGTATTCGTTGGGGCCGATGGTATTCCAAAAAGTGGCGGGTTGTTTTTCGACAAATTCAATTTTTACAATTGATTTCGCACCCTTAAAACCGTATTTCCACGGAATCACTTGCCGCAGGGGCGCACCATTTTGTTTTGGTAGCCGCCGCCCATACAAACCTGTAGCAAAAAATGCTAAATCGTTTGCCATTTCTTCAATTCGCATACCTTCGGTGTAAGGCCAAGGATAAAATTGCGACATCAAACCGGGGCCGGGAGTGATTTTTGAGTCGTAAAATGAGGTGAAGCGAACGAATTTAGCGTTTGATTGTGGTTCGACATCAGCCATGAGTAATTTCATGGGAAATCCGACCCAAGGAACTACCATCGACCAGGCTTCTACGCAGCGAAATCGATAAACTCGTTCTTCGATGGGGAATTTTTTGTGGAGGTCGTCAATATCGTAGGTGCGGGGATTTTTGACTAAACCGCCTATTTCTACTTTCCAGTTTTCGGTTGGTAAAGCTTGAGCGGCTTGCCAAATAGATTTTGTGCCGCCATATTCGTAAAAGTTGTTGTATTTTGTAGCTAAGGCTTCGTCGGTAATTGCCCGATCGACTTTTGCAAAAGCCGGATTCCGGTTCAATCCCGCGTATGCTTGGGTTGAGCCTTTGTCCAGAGCCGTTTTTGAGCTATCACTGCTTTGACAGCCTGTCAGCGGCAGCAGCGAAGCTGTCACGCCAGCGCCAATTAAATTGGTCATGAAACGGCGACGGTTGAAAAATGCTGTTTCTGGGGTAATTTCTGAGTCGAGAATTTCCCAAGGTTTGGCAACGCGAATTAAGGGCATAAGTAATAGTTAAAAGTTATTAGTTAGTTTGGCCGAAGTTGCCAAAATTTCAATTTTTCAGTCGATTTGAGCTTTGAGATTGACTCCATCGCCGCAATTACTGTATCTGCAATGACAGTATAGCCTAATTCGTTGAGAGCGAGTCCAGCCGAGTAATCTCACAGCTCGGTTCGATCGACCTATTAAACCTCTCTCGGAAGAAAGTCAGCAAAAATTTACGCGCGATCGACAGAAGCAATTGTGGCTAAAATCTCGGAAACAATTATGATCAAGCAAAGATTCAAATTATTTAATTTGTCCACAGGAAGCGGCACGCACCGCCCCGCTTTCCTCCCCCACTCCTCCCTTTAAGTCGGACGGGGGTCTCCAGCGGAAAGACAAATGAGTTACTGCATAAATCCCAATTGCCAGAATCCCCAAAATCTCGATCGCGCGACAGTCTGCACAAGTTGCGAGTCAAACTTGCTGCTCAAAGGCCGCTACCGAGTCTTTCACACCCTCGGTCAAAGTCTCGCTTGCGGCACCTTCCTAGCAGTCGATGAAGACCAACCAGCGCAACCCCGCTGCGTCATTCAACAGTTCTGCGCACCCGTACCGTCAGTCGCCGACGGTCAAAAACAGCTAAACCGGACATTTCGCGGCTCGGCCGAGCGGCTCGACGAGTTGGGTAAACATCCCCAAATACCGAAACTGCTGGCATCTTTTGAAGTCGAAGGCTGCCAGTATTTAGTGCAAGAATACATCGAAGGCCGCAATTTGGCTGATCGGCTTTCGGAAAAAGGTGTTCTTAAAGAAATGCACATTTGGTATCTGCTGAGCGAGTTGTTACCCGTGCTGGAACTTGTGCACGAAAATCAACTGATTCACCGAGATATCAAACCGTCCAATATTATTCACCGCAAATCTTCCCAAACCTCCGCAGCAATAGCCGAGAAAGAGCACCTGCATTCTTGGGATGAAGAATCCGGGCTAGTTTTGGTCGATTTTGGCGCCGCAATTCCTGCCAACAGCGGGCCGCTGAAAACAGAAACGGTGACGGGTTCTGCCGAATACGCGGCGCCGGAACAAATTAAAGGTGAAGCAATTAAGAGCAGCGACATCTACAGTTTGGGCGTGACTTGCATTCACTTGTTAACGGGAATGTCGCCCTTTGATTTGTTTGACATCAAAGCCGACGCTTGGGCCTGGAGGCATTATTTGAAAGTACCAGTTTCGGGCAGACTCGGCCGCATCCTGGATAAAATGGTGCAGCGAGAACCATCAAAACGCTATCGATCGATCGAAGCAATTCTCACAGACATGAAATACGGCCCGACACCGATAGAGGTGATTGTCAGCAAACCCAAGTGGACTTTAGCTTTGTGGGGGGGAACCGTACTTGCCTTGATTTCAGTAGTGCTGGGTTCTCGCTTGTCATCTCCCGTATCAGAGGCTTTCACTGCTGGTGAGCCTGTTTCTAGCATTCCCGACATTCGGTTCGACCCGCCCCCCATGCAGAATTTCAACACTGAGCCATCGCTGTCACGGCCCGCAGTGCGGACTCTGGTGGATCAAGACAAAAATCCGGTGTGGGCGGTAGCAGTCACTCCCAACGGCCGCGTCATCGTCAGCGGGAACAATGACGGCACAATTCTCCTGCTGCACAAGCGTCACGGCAAAGTGCTCAAGGTTTTACGAGGACATTTGGGACCTGTGTGGTCTGTGGCAGTGAGTCCCGATGGCAGGACGATCGCCAGTGGCGGCGCTGACGGTACGATTAAACTGTGGAATTTCTATTCTGGCCAGTTAATTCGGACGTTGGACGGACACACAGACGGGGTGTTCTCGGTGGTGTTCAGTCCCGACGGCCAAGCCCTCGCCAGTGTCGGCAAAGACAATACTTTGAAACTGTGGCAAGTTGAAGGCGGGGCCGAGTTGCAAACTCTCAAAGGGATTGCAGACGAAGTGCATTCAGTGGCTTTCAGTTCCTATAAAGACACTCTGTTTACTGGCAACGGCGACGGTACGATTAAGATGTGGAATTGGAAGACTGGGGAATTTCAAGCCACTCTCACGGGTCATGTTGATGCTGTTTCGGCGCTGACTATCAGCCCGGACGGTAAAATTTTGGCCAGCGGCGGCTGGGACAATACGGTGAGGGTTTGGGATATCACCACGGATCACGGGCCCGAACCGTCCGGTGAGGCGACTTTTGCCGGTCATACCGATCGAATTCAGTCTCTAGCTTTCAGTCCCGACGGTGCGACGCTAGCCAGCGGCGATTTGAGCGGAACTATCAAGCTGTGGGCGATGGATGGCGGGGAACAGGGCACACTGAAAGGTCATTCGACTTGGGTGGAATTGGCTTTTAACCCTCAAGACAAAACTTTGATCAGCGGCAGTTATGACGACACGATTAAGGTGTGGGAACTGTCTCCTTCTCCTTGATTTTTGCGATCGTCGGCGCTAGTTTTTGATGACTTACAAGCTATTTCTGTCATTGCTTAACTCGCGCGCGGACAATGGGAGTATCTGTTCTGCGTAAGTCCTGTTTTTGTTGGCGCGGGCGATCGAGTTTAAAAAATCCCCAACCAAATAAACGATTTTGGTTGGGGATTCTGACACAAAATACATCACAGTCGGCGATTGAAAGAGTTCTACTTCCACCCTACATAATTTTAGGGACTTTGAAAAACTCACCATCGCGATCGGGAGCACCAGCCAAAATACTCTCTCCATTAGCAAAAGGTTGCAAATCGTCCGATCGCATTACATTACTAACATCGATCGCCCGCGTTGTCGGCTTTACCTTACTCGTATCCAGTTCACTCAACTGTTCAAAATAATCCAAAATACCGTTCAGTTGACCAGTAAACTGCTCTTCTTCTTCAGGCGTTAATTCCAATCTGGCTAAATTCGCTACTTTCCGAACTTCTTCTCTATCAATCATAAAAATCGGTAATTGGGAATTGGGCATAGGGCATAGGGCATAGGGCATAGGAAATTGGTTATTTGTTATTTGTTATTTGTTATTTGTTATTAGAGAAACTACTAACTATTAACTACTAACTATTAACTATGCCCCATGCCCCATGCCCCATGCCCCATGCCCCATTCCTATCATAGTTAAAAATACACATCAATCTGCGATCGCCCTGTTGTTTTCAGCCAATTTTGCACCTCAATGTAATTGTTGGGCGCCAAGCGAATAGCCTCCTTCCAATAATCCGCAGCTTTGTCAAACAGCCCTTCCGCCCCTTCAATATTGCCAGCTTCCTTCTCCCTTTCCCCTTGATAGTGATAAATCACAGCAATATTATTCAGCGCTTGTGGCATTCTCGGATTCAGTTCAAGCGCTTCGCTGTAATACTCCAAAGCTTTATCGTGTTCGCCGTTGCTAGTATGGATTAGAGCCATATTGTACAAGACATAACTGCGATCGTAAGGATCTTCCTCAATCTTCAGCGCTTCATGATAATTGTCCAGCGCTTCAGCATATTCGCCATCAGCTTGAGCCGACATACCATCCCGATAATAAGCAAAAGCTTCCTTAGCCTGCTTTTTCGCCGGCATAATCTTCAGAATGATATCGGCCATTACTGTGAAACTTTTGTCAATAAAGTTATCGTTGCGTTGAGTTCTTGGCATAATTCAATTTTTGGGTTAGTGGCTAATCAGAAAAATTAGCCTGTAAAGTTTTCCTATTAAGAGTTTTGCAACTGTTTGGGTTGAGATTTGCGCCGAGGACGCTTGCAAAGGCTGATGAGACACAACTGCAAACCTGAAAACACGCGCTTGCGAGGCCGGGCTCGCGCAAGTCCCATCTATTTTAAAGAACTATTGTCAGACTTGCAAAAAAAACCACATTTCTTTAACCTATTTCCCGGCTATACGGGCGATCGCCGAAAACGATAGCAATATTTGGCTCCCAAGTCAAGGGCGACAGCAAAAAAAATGAGAAGCCCGATCGACCTTCACCAGCTCCAATTCCCGCAATATAATAAAAACAACGGGTAATTTTCACAGAGAGAAACCTATGGCTCCGAATCCCACCATTATGCAAGCCGTCGAACAACTTGGCTACCGCGTTACGGTTGGAGACGTGGCGGCAAAAGCTGGATTAGATGTCAATTTTGCCCAACGAGAACTGTTAACCCTCGCCTCCGAAGCAGGCGGCAACCTGCAAGTAGCAGAATCCGGCGACATTGCCTACATATTTCCCAACAACTTTCGAGATATTTTGCGAAACAAATTTTTGCGCTTGCAGTTGCAAGAATGGTGGCAAAAAATCTGGAAAGTTCTATTTTACCTGATTCGGATATCTTTTGGCATAGTGCTGGTAGCTTCCATCCTCTTAATTTTTGTGGCGATCACGCTTTTACTCTCCAGCATGAGCAACAACGATAACGGAGGAGGAGGCGGCGGAGGAGGCGACGGCGGCGGAGGAGATGGAGGGGGCAGCTTTTTCTTTTTTCCCTACTTCTGGAACGACTTAATCTGGATATTTTACTGGAACCATGACGAACCTTCCTACCAGCGATCGCGCGTAACCGGCCAAAAACCCCAGATGAGTTTTCTGGAAGCAGTTTTCTCCTTTATATTTGGAGATGGCAATCCCAATAACAATCTAGAAGAGCGCAAGTGGAGCGATATTGCCGCCGCAATTCGCAACAACCGAGGTGCCGTCGCCGCCGAACAAATTGCGCCCTATCTCGACAATCTCGGACAGGGATACACCCGAGAATACGAAGAATATATGTTACCAGCTCTCGCGCGTTTTGACGGCCGCCCCGAAGTCAGTCCCGAAGGGCAAATAGTCTACCATTTTCCGCAATTGCAAACCACAGCCGCCCAGCAAAATGCTCAACCAGTAACAGCTTATTTGCGAGAAATGCTGTGGCGTTTCAGCCAAGCTAGCTCCGGCCAAGTCATGCTCGCAGCAGGGTTGGGAGCCGTAAATCTTGTCGGTGCGTTAGTTTTGGGGAATTTATTGACTAAAAGTGCGATCGCAGGTGGATTTATCAGTTTAGTCAGCGGTATTTATCCAATCCTGCTGATTTACGGCGTCGGATTTCTCACAATTCCCTTAATTCGCTACTTCTGGATTCAGTGGAAAAATAGCCAGATAGAAGCTCGGAATCAAGAGCGACAGCAGCGAGCCATGTTATTAAACCAACCCGATGCCAACTTGCAGCAAAAACTGGCCTACGCTCAGGAATTTGCAGCCGAAAACGTTCTGACTGGAGAAGACTTAGCTTATACCACAGAAACCGAATTAACTCAACAAGAACTAGAACAGTCAGCAAAAATAGATGCCGAATGGCAGCGGCGAATTGGGCGATCGGACAACTCATAATATAGCCCTTCTCAGAAAGATGAGGTACGCGAACGGCATAGGGCATAGGGCATAGGGCATAGGACATAGGGCATAGGACATACCTGACTTTTTTGAGAACCTTTGCCACAATCCAATATCTTTATGGTGGAACTGGCTTCTAGCCAGTTCAGAACAGACAAGATGCCCGTTCCACAATCCAATATCTTTATTGTGGAACTGGCTTCTAGCCAGTTGCTAAAAATGGTGCAAAATTTCAATTTTTATTGAGCTATGAAATTTTCGTGATCCGAGTTTTTTTAACAATTTTAGGGCGTTTAAAAATCAAACAATTTTGGTCATACTTCGAGTCGTGGCGGAGAGCCACAAGTTCCCACCCTTCCTCCCCCAATTGATTAACAAATAGATGCAGCGAGCCTTGTTTCCAATCTCGCATTTCTTCACCATTTACATATAAACTAATTAGCTTATTTCCAAAAGGATACATATTCGCATCCACCAATAAATACTCCCACTTTTGCATAGAAATCCTTAATTTAGTTAGTCATTAGTCATTAGTCATTAGTAATTGGAAATTGGGAATTGGGAATTATTCTTCCCTCTTCCCTCTTCCCTCTTCCTTCTTCCCTCTTCCTTCTTCCCTCTTCCTTCTTCCCTCTTCCCTCTTCCTTCTTCCTTCTTCCCTCTTCCCTCTTCCTTCTTCCCAGCAGTTACTGCACAGCAATTCTAGCCAAAGCAGCGCCCCGGTAATAGTGCAACAAAATCTGCTGGTAGCCGTATCCCTGTCTAGCCAAATTGTAAGCCCCCCACTGACTCATCCCCACAGCGTGACCGAAACCTTTACCAGCAACTTGAAAACCCTTAGGAGGCTGCCCGCCATTTCTCCCACTAACAATCCCGCCGTACTGAGGAATCACGGTAAAGCGGGTACTCCTCAAATTTAGAACCCGACGTAAATCCGCGCCAGTCATCACCCTAGAACCACCATCTCCGACTACTTTCATGGACAAAACGCTGCCGTAAGCGGTAGTGCGTTCTGGCTTCATCGAGATTACGTTACCGACGCCCGAAATCTTGCTGCTCATTTGAGCGCGGGAAAAGTTTTCTTTCCACTGGTAAACCGGCGCGCCTTGGTCGAAGTCAGGAACACCGCGCAGGTAAGGCAGGGATTCCGTCCAAACATCCTCAACATTTTCGGTATGTCCGCCAGATGCCGAGTGGAAAACGGCTAGAATAATCTGACCGTTGTAGGCGAGAACTTGACCTGCGGTAGCATCGACTGCGCTATAAGTACCCGAAGATTCTGTTTGCAGTCCTTTGTAAACCTGCGATGATTGAGTGTCGTCCACATCGTAAAGGTCGGTTTCGCTTTTGAGGCGCTGGTGGAGAGCGTAGGAACGGGCGGCGACTGCTTGGGCTTTCAAAGCCTCTTGAGGCCAATTGCCACTCATTTCGGCGCCGAGAACGCTGTAGAGATACTGTTCGATATCGACGTAGTTGACCGCAGTCAAGGCTCCTTTTTCGGGAACTACAAGGGTGCGTCCGCGATACCATCGATCGCCAATCCAAACATAACCGTTCCCCGTCGGCTCGATCCAAATTTGATTGGCAGCCCAGCGGCCAATTGCCACAGTTCCCGATCGAAATTGAGCCGACTGAGAACTATTTGCCGACAGTTCGCCCAAATTGCGCCCGCTACCGTCGCGGATTGCAGCCTTAGTAGAACTGCCGACCTTAATCTGACTTGTCCCGTCTTGTACCGCAACTCGCAAAATCAGCGCGGCCTGTGCTGGGGCCACCATGACCAGCCACAACAACAGCGAAATCCAAAAATAGCGTTTTTTTAATGTCGAAACAATGGAACCAAAGAACACTCCTGACTGCATTTGAAAAATTTCCTCTTGTGCTATATGAGTTTGAGAATTTTTAAGACCAAGGTTCGGTTCGGGAAAAAGGAAGCGGAACCGCAGAAAGAAAACGTTAGAATTGGGTTTGGCACTTTGTGCGCTAGTCAAAATGATTGGAGCGACTAGATGCTAGCAGCAACAGCGATTTATCCCGGTTCCTGCCTGCGAATATTTCCTTTATGTCGGATTGACCGCACCCTGGATATTTGTAACATATTTTTTAAGATTTAATTGAGGTGATTTGACTCTTGCAGATTACATTTCTCGGAACTAGCTCCGGCGTCCCCACGCGATCGCGCAACGTTTCCAGCATCGCCCTCCGCTTGCCCCAGCGAGCGGAACTCTGGCTGTTTGACTGCGGGGAAGGAACTCAGCACCAGTTTCTCCGCAGCGAGCTCAAAGTCAGCCAACTGAGCCGCATTTTCATCACTCACCTGCACGGCGACCACATTTTCGGCTTAATGGGTTTGATGGCTAGCTGCGGTTTGGCGGGGAATGTCAAGCGCATCGATCTTTATGGGCCTCCGGGACTTGAAGAATATTTGCAAGCTGGCGTTCGCTATTCTCAAACTCATTTTTCTTACCCGGTGAAGGTGCACAAAAGTCATGAGGGAGTTATCTATGAAGATGACGAATATATTGTTAGGTGCGCTCCTTTGAAACACCGAGTAACTGCTTTTGGTTATCGTGTCACCGAGAAAGACCGGCCGGGACATTTTGATGTCGAAAAAGCGAAGGATGTGGGTATTCCTTCCGGGCCACTTTACGGCCAATTAAAACAAGGAAAGACCGTAAAGTTATCGGATGGGCGACAGTTTAAAGGTACTGATTTTTGTGGCCCGGATCAAGTTGGGCGCAAATTTGTGTATTGTACTGACACGGTTTTTTGTGACAGCGCGGTGGCATTGGCGAAGGATGCTGATTTGTTGGTACACGAAGCGACTTTTGCCCATCAAGATGCTCAAATGGCTTTCGATCGCCTGCATTCAACCTCAACAATGGCGGCTCAAGTTGCTTTGCTAGCCGGGGCGAAACAGTTAATTATGACGCATTTTAGCCCGCGTTACGCTCCAGGAAATGCGATCGTCCTAGACGATTTGCTCAAGGAAGCCCAGGCAATTTTTCCGAATACGAAAATGGCCTACGATTTCCTGACTTGCGAAATACCGCGGCCTGAGTAGTCGTGGGATGCGTCAGTCGATTTGAGATTTTCCATTTTTCGATTTGAGATTCACTCGACAGGTATGACACAAGCAACCGGGTTTCGATGTGTCGAGTGCGTCCTGCGACTATCTCTAGCTGAGCCATTGTCAAGCCTAACTCCGCGCGATCGACCGCCGCGACGACCTGCAACAGCCAATGGTTGCTACAATCGGGGAGGGTATATGTTGTGGCTAACACTACAGCCCGTAACCCTGAAACCTAATAGCTAAATTATTAAAAATCTGCCTCTCCTGCCATGTTTAAAAATCTCCTAGGCGATCCCAACGCGCGCAAACTTAGAAAATTTCAGCCTTGGGTAGCTGATATCAATATCTTGGAAGAAGACTTCCACTCCCTCTCAGACGACGACCTGAGAGGCAAAACGGCGGAGTTTCAAGAACGTCTGGCAAAAGCTAAATCTCTTAACGAAGAGAAAGAAATCCTAGACGAAATCTTGCCAGAAGCTTTTGCAGTGGTGCGGGAAGCGGGACAGCGAGTTTTGGGAATGCGCCACTTTGATGTCCAACTCCTCGGCGGCATCATCCTGCATAAAGGCCAAATTGCCGAAATGAAAACCGGTGAAGGCAAAACTTTGGTGGCGACGCTGCCGGCTTACCTCAACGCCCTCAACGGTAAAGGCGTGCACATCATCACCGTCAACGATTATCTCGCAAGACGGGACGCGGAATGGATGGGGCAGGTGCACCGCTTCCTGGGATTGACTGTGGGACTGATTCAGCAGGGCATGGATCAGGTGGAACGCAAGAAAAATTATAGCTGCGACATTACCTACGCGACGAACAGCGAAGTGGGCTTTGATTATTTGCGGGACAACATGGCTACTGTGATGGAAGATGTAGTCCAGCGTCCTTTTAATTTCTGCGTGATTGACGAGGTTGACTCGGTGCTGATCGATGAAGCTCGGACACCTCTGATTATTTCGGGCCAGGTGGAACGCCCCAGCGAGAAATACCTCCGGGCGGCTGAGGTGGCTGCTGCTCTGAGAAAGGAAAATGAGGAACATTACGAGGTTGACGAAAAGGCGCGGAATGTGCTGTTGACCGATGAAGGGTTTGGTGAAGCTGAGAATTTGTTAGGCGTTACGGATTTGTACGACCCGGCTGACCCTTGGGCGCATTACATTTTTAATGCGATTAAGGCGAAGGAATTGTTTATTAAGGATATTAACTACATCGTCAATGCCGATCGCGAAGTGGTGATTGTCGATGAATTCACAGGCCGGGTGATGCCGGGAAGGCGCTGGAGTGACGGTTTGCACCAGGCTATAGAAGCGAAGGAACGGGCGGAAATTCAGCCGGAAACTCAGACGCTAGCGACTATTACTTATCAGAATTTCTTTTTGCTGTATCCGAAGTTGTCGGGGATGACTGGGACGGCGAAGACTGAGGAGACAGAATTTGAGAAAATTTATAGTCTGGAAGTCACATTGATTCCCACTAACCGGATTCCGAGCCGTGGCGACCTTTCAGATATGGTTTACAAGGCGGAGGCCGGTAAGTGGAATGCGATCGCCCAAGAATGCGCAGAAATGCACGAGATCGGTCGGCCGGTGCTGGTGGGCACGACAAGCGTTGAAAAGTCGGAGTTGCTGTCGCGGCTGCTCCAGGAACGCAAAATTCCTCACAATTTGCTGAATGCTAAACCGGAAAATGTCGAGCGGGAGTCGGAAATTATCGCTCAAGCTGGACGCAAAGGTGCTGTGACGATCGCCACGAACATGGCAGGACGCGGTACAGACATCATTCTGGGCGGTAATTCTGAGTACATGGGCCGCCTCAAGTTGCGTGAGTATTTGATGCCCAGAATCGTCCAGCCCGAAGATGGAGAAGGCTTTTCGCTGGTGCAAGTGCCGGGTATTGGCGGCCGCCCCGCAGCTCAAGGTTTTGGTCAAACTGCGAAAAAAGGCAAGTCTTGGAAAGCTTCGGCGCAGATTTTCCCGACGCAGCTATCGAAAAATGCTGAGCAACTGCTGAAAGCTTCGGTGGAATTGGCGGTGAAGGAGTACGGGGAGCGATCGCTCTCGGAATTACAAGCCGATGATATCGTGGCTGTAGCCTCGGAAAAAGCACCAACAAAAGACATCGTAATTCAAAAATTGCGGGAAGCTTACAATGTAACTCGCAGCGAGTACGATGCCTTTACCAGCACCGAACACGATGAAGTGGTGCAGTTGGGTGGCCTGCACGTTATCGGTACCGAACGCCACGAATCGCGCCGGATTGACAATCAGTTGCGGGGCAGGGCGGGACGGCAAGGAGACCCCGGTTCTACGCGGTTTTTCTTGAGTTTGGAAGACAATTTGCTCAGAATTTTTGGCGGCGAACGGGTGGCTGGTTTGATGAAGGCTTTCGGTGTTGAGGAAGATATGCCGATCGAATCTCGAATGCTAACCGGTTCCCTCGAAGGTGCTCAGAAAAAAGTCGAAACCTACTATTACGACATCCGTAAGCAGGTATTTGAATACGACGAAGTGATGAACAATCAGCGTCGAGCCATCTATGCAGAACGTCGCCGAGTATTGGAAGGTTTGGACTCGAAGGAACAGGTAATTAAATATGCAGAACAAACGATGGACGACATCGTGGGAGCATACATCAATCCCGATTTGCCTTCGGAAGAATGGGAACTCGACAAACTTGTCAGCAAGGTGAAGGAATTTGTTTATCTGTTGGCTGACATGACTCCGGATCAATTAGAAGATTTGTCAGTTGAAGAAACTAAAACTTTCCTCCACGAACAAGTCCGCAATGCTTACGACATGAAGGAAGCGGAAGTTAATGCCATCCGATCCGAATTGATGCGCGATGCTGAGCGGTTCTTTATTTTGCAGCAAATTGATACTTTGTGGCGGGAACACTTGCAGCAAATGGATGCTTTGCGCGAGTCTGTGGGCCTGCGTGGTTACGGCCAGAAAGACCCGTTAATCGAGTACAAAACTGAAGGTTACGAGTTGTTTTTGGACATGATGACGGATATTCGCCGGAATGTGGTTTATTCGCTGTTCCAGTTCCAGCCGCAGCCGGCAATGCAGGTTTCGCCGGAGATGGTTTAGAGGGGATTTGTAGGGACACAACATTGTTCATAGGTGTCAACTTAACGTCAAACGTATTCATAGACTGCTGTTTGGCGACTAAGACCAGATCCCCCTAAATCCCCCTTAACAAGAGGGGGACAAGAAGAACTCAAAGTCCCCCTTCTTAAGGGGGATTTAGGGGGATCTGGCATAGGCTACAAACGAGACTTATCAAGGGTTTTAGTCTTAAGTTGACACCAATGAACATTTAGATAAGACGGCGGTTGAAACCGCGTCTACACAAACTTTCACCCGCCTCCGCAGGTTGAAGACTTGATTAAGCCCGGGTGCATCTCACTTTGGCAAATACATCAAATTGAAAGTTGACCGTTGAGATAAGCACAGCGAAGAGAAAGGATAG
>NZ_JAUBVR010000060.1:0-10057 GCF_036705955.1 Microcoleus sp. A6-C6
GCTTTTCGCTCATCTGACTACATTACCATATTTTTCGGCTCTCAATCAACTATTTTTTACCTGAATCCTTACCATTGAATTTTGTTGTTTGACATTAAAAAGACGTAAAGCCTTTAAAGATTTTTCAATCTTATTTTTTTCTTCAGGATTCCATTGATGACTTTCGGGAGATACAATAGAAACGTAGTAATCTGAATTTTTTTGAAATTCTAGTAATAATAAGTGGGACTTGATTTGAGATTCATTTTTATTGGAAGAATCAATATGTTTTTTGATTTCACCAAACAATTGTTTTTGAGTAGTCTCACCGTATTTAGAAAGCCAATGATGATATAGAAAACTTTCTACAATATTTTTATCTAACCCATTATCATCAAATTTTTGTAAGATACCATTCCATATAACTTTATAATCATCAAGTGTAACATTGGAAGCTCTTAGTTTTTGTAACAATAAATTTTTTACTAAATCTGGCGTAGTCAGGTCTTTCCCTCTAGTATTGAGAGTTTCAAAAATCAAATAAGCGTCATCTTCATTATCTAATTGAATAAATACTAGCTTTAAAGAAAGAACTTTGTTCCTGATATTTTTTAAAGTTTCTAAGATTTGACGTTGCCGTTCTGCAAATAAATTATTGCCATAATCATTATTGTCAAATGTAGGAATCATGGAAGAAAGTTTTTTATTGATTAATTCAAATGCTGATTTTAGAT
The DNA here is from genome assembly GCF_036705955.1 of Microcoleus sp. A6-C6. Lineage (NCBI taxonomy): Bacteria > Bacillati > Cyanobacteriota > Cyanophyceae > Oscillatoriales > Microcoleaceae > Microcoleus > Microcoleus sp. A6-C6. The sequence goes on from NZ_JAUBVR010000060.1 coordinate 714, forward strand.
TTTGTTCTTCATTTCCAACTGTACATTGTATTTCTAATTTTTTAAATCTTTGTATATTGCCTTGCAAATATGGAAAAGATGTCTCTGAATTCAGAATATATTCATTTATATTGTCTATATTGGCTTTTTCAATGTATTGATGTACTCCTTTAGCTAGATTTTCATCACCATGCTCAAGGAAAGCATTTCTTATAGCAGCAAGCATTAATGTAATGGTTGTTAATCTTTGTTGTCCATCAACTATTCCATAGTAGGGTTTCTCTGTTTGATAAAGAACCATTGATCCTATAAAATAATCTTCATAATCTCTAATAACAACATCTTCCCAGAAATTAATAACCTCTTCATCCATCCATGAATAAGGACGTTGAAATCTGGGAATTTTAAAGTAACCTAGAGAAAAAATGTCTCGAACTTCTTTATCATTAGCTTCTATTTTCATCGATTTCACGGCTTTTGTTATGAGAAGGATTAATTAATACTGAACCGAAGTTCAATGTTTCGATGAGGACATCTCCTGTCGTAGCGAACTTTGGGGATGGTCAAGCTGACTTATAATTGTAACGTATCTGCGAAACAATACATAAAATACCGCAGATCGCAGATGTCTGTCAACCCCTTCTTTTTCCTCGTCGCAATCTGCTTTTATCGATCGCCCTTTCTACACAAACAGATCGCACACCCGCTATCCTGTAAAATTACCTCAGTCTTTTGAAAATACGATCGCCCATCACAACACCCCAATCGATCGACACTATTCACCATCATCCCACGCACCCAACAACAGCCAAAATTCTACTCGCCGCCCCAAACTCCCTCGCCCGCAGCAGTTTCCCCAGCAGCAATCAGCACATAAATAAATCATCGCCACTAGCATAAATAAGCTTAAATCACCATCAGCGCTAAACTAAGTTAGGTAAACGATCTTATATACTCATGACTATTTTTACTCTGCGATCGATCAAAAAAGACTTCGGCATCAAAGAACTCTTGACAAATGCCAGTTTCAGCCTCGATGAAGGCGATAAAGTCGGGCTCATCGGCACCAACGGTTCCGGGAAATCGACCCTGCTGAAAATGATTGCCGGTATGGAGTCGATCGACGCGGGCGATCGCTGGGTCAATCCAGGCTCTACAATTGTCTATCTCCCGCAACAGCCGGATTTAGACGAAAATCACACGGTTTTAGAGCAAGTATTTGCCGACAGCGGCGAACAAATGGCTTTAGTGCGCGAATACGAGGAAATTTCCGATCAACTGTCCCACGGAAAAGGCGATACCGACAAGTTGATGGCGCGTCTGTCTGCGGTGTCTGAACGCATTGATGAGGTTGATGCGTGGGATTTGGAAACCAAGGCTAAATTGATTTTGACTAAGTTGGGAATTGAGGATTTTCATGCGAAAATTGGCGACTTGTCCGGCGGCTACCGCAAGCGAATTGCTTTAGCAACGGCTTTACTTTCCGAGCCCGATGTGTTGTTGATGGATGAACCGACAAACCACTTGGATGCGCTGTCTGTGGAGTGGTTGCAGAACTATTTGAACGGCTATCGCGGTGCACTGCTGCTGATTACGCACGATCGCTATTTTCTCGATCGCGTTACCAATCGCATCCTAGAGATCGATCGGGGCGACCTTTACAATTATGCTGGAAATTACGCTTATTACTTGGAGAAAAAAGCCTTAGCGGAAGAATCCGCCGCCAGCACTCAGCGCAAATTTTCGGGAGTATTGCGGCGCGAGTTGGAATGGCTGAAAAAAGGGCCGAAGGCGCGCAGTACCAAACAAAAAGCTCGGATAGATCGCATTAAAGATATGCGAGCAGAGGAATTCAAAACAGCCAACGGCAAAGTCGAAATTGCGACAGCGGGCCGCCGGATTGGTAAGAAGGTGATTGAATTACTGCATATCAGTAAAGCTTACGACGATCGCACTTTAATTAAAGACTTTACCTACAATTTCACTCCCGAAGACAGGATAGGAATTATTGGCTGCAACGGTGCGGGAAAATCGACGCTGATGGATATCATCACCGGACGCATTCAGCCGGATTCGGGTACTGTCGAAATTGGCACAACCATTCATATCGGTTATTTTGACCAGCATTCAGAGGATTTGACTCCGAACGAAGACCAGCGAGTTATTGAATACTTGAAAAGTGTAGCGGAATTGGTGCAAACGGCGGACGGGGAAATCATTACTGCTTCTCAAATGTTGGAGAAGTTTTTGTTTCCGCCGATTCAACAGTATGCACCGATTAACAAGCTTTCCGGCGGGGAAAAGCGTCGGTTATTTTTGTTAAAGGTGCTGATGAGCGCGCCCAACGTGCTGATTTTGGACGAACCGACAAACGACTTGGACGTGCAGACTCTGGCGGTTTTGGAGGATTATCTGGAAGATTTTAACGGCTGCGTGATTGTGGTGTCGCACGATCGCTATTTTCTCGATCGCACAATTGACATGGTTTTCGCCTTAGAACCGGGTGGCAATTTGCGCTTGTATCCCGGCAATTACTCGGTATATTTAGACCACAAAAAAGCCGAAGAAGCCAAGGAACTCAAAGGACAAAAAGACAAAGAAAAGCTTGCACGCACCCCTGAATCTAACAATTCACAAACCAAAGCTTCTACTACAAAATCAACGAAAGTTTCGTTCAATGATCAGCGGGAATACCAGCAGTTAGAGGCTCAAATTCCGAGACTGGAAGCTGAGAAACAAGAAGTTGAGAAGATTTTGTCAAACAATGCTCCGAGCGGGTTTGCGGAGGTGAAGAAGTTATCGGATCGTTTGGCTAAATTGACCCAGGATATCGATCGCGCGACTGAGCGGTGGTTGGAATTGGCCGAACGAGTTGGGTAATTTTGGGGGTGTCCGAGTGTTGTGTTTAGCTCCTGCTCCCAATGACAGGAGCTAGAGGAATTATGAGTGAAAAAATCCCATGCTGAAACGAATATATATTGACAATTTTCGCTGTTTGGCAAATTTTGAACTAGAGCTTGATGCAATTAATCTATTTCTGGGTTCTAACGGCTCAGGTAAATCCACAGTTTTTGAGGTGTTGCAGAAAATCCAAGCATTGGTCAGCGGCGACAGTAAGGTAGAAGGAATTTTCAAACCAGCGGACTTCACCCGCTGGCAAATCTTACAAATTCAGCGTTTCGAGCTAGAAATTCTCGGTAATGGCGGCTCCTACACATATCAATTACAAATTGATTACTATCAAGATAAATGTCGTGTTAGGTACGAGAGTCTGCTCTTTGATAACCAGCCTTTACTACAATTTGAATTCGGCGAAGTTCAACTCTATCGAGATAATTATTCACCAGGCCCGAAATACCAGTTTGACTGGTCGCAATCTATTCTGCCTTCATTAATGCCAAGAAACGACAACACGAAGTTAACTTGGTTTAGAGAACGGATGGCGCGATTTATCATTGTGCAAATGGTTCCGAGTTTGATGGTTGATGAAAGTAATCAAGAACAAAAGCGTTTGACTCCTAAGATGGAAAATTTTGTTTCTTGGTATCGCTACTTATCTGAAGATCAAGGTAAAATTGCTGAAATTGGGAATATTTTAAGAGAGGTTTTGGATGGATTCACGAATTTTAAGTTTGAGCGATTCAGCGAAGATAATTTGGTGTTAAAACTGCGGTTTTCAGGAGAAACAGATAACAGTAAGCCAATTGAATATCGTCTCGGAGAATTGTCGGACGGACAAAAAACATTAGTTGCTTTATACGCGCTGATTTACGGTACAAAATCTGAAGACTATACCTTGTGGATTGATGAGCCGGAAAACTTTTTAGCATTGCCAGAAATTCAACCCTGGCTGATGGAGCTTTATGACCTTTGTAGCGAAGGAAAACTTCAAGCATTACTAATTTCTCATCATCCTGAGTTAATCAACTACCTTTTAGCTTCACCGATTGGCTATTGGTTTGAGCGTCAAAGTAATGCTCCGGTTCGAGTCAGACGAATTAGCAGTGAAGTGGCTGATGATTCTGGACTACCGATTGCTGAACTGATTGCGCGGGGATGGTTGAATGAGCCAGCGTAGAGTTCAGATTGTGATTCTTTGTGAGGATAGACAGCAGGAGGTTTTTGCGCGTTATTTCCTCAAAAAACGAGGTTTTACAGGTGTATTTCGGGCTAATATTTGTCCGAAAGGTAGCCAATCTGGAGAACAGTATGTACGCACTCACTATCCTGCGGAAGTGAAAGCTTATCGCCAGAATAAAAACCGGGTGTCGATTGGATTAGTTGTTTTGATTGATGCAGATACTGGTATACTGGAAGCAAGGCTTAATGAATTAGCTGGTATGCTTGAGGAAGATGAGCAGGAAAAAAGGCGATTGGATGAAGCGATCGCGATTTTCGTTCCCAAGCGCAATATTGAGACTTGGATACATTATTTGCAGGGAGAATCTGTGAATGAGGAGGCTGGTTATGCAAAGTTTGAGCAAAATGAGGCTGTTTGCAAAACATCTGTTGAGGATTTAGCCGATCGATGTTATTCTCAGAGCTTACCAGAAGATGCGCCGCGATCGCTTCAGGCAGCTTGTGGGGAATTACAGCGGTTGTTACCACTGTTGGAGTCATGAGTTATCAGAAAATCTGGAGCTTGTTATTACTCTCAAGCAAACTGACCAACAAACTTAAGACGGGTAAAAGTCTAAAATCCTTGTCTAAGCTGCAATGTGATCGGAAACAGCGGCAAAAAACCCGCTTTTTTTGCGAGAGCCTCAAGTAAAGTTGTGTGTCAAAAACTGCGAATTTCCGCTGGGTGGGGTTGACAAAAGCAGTAGAATATGCAGTAAAAGTCAGCGTAAGCAAGTAAGACTGGCAGCAGAAAAGACGGGTCAAAAGGCCCAAAACAGGCAAAACAAAAGTCGATCGCACAAAGTAAGTTGACCGAAGACTAAAAATATTGTAATCAGTGAGCTACAATTAACCTGTTCTGTGCCAAGAATTGGTCAACATCAAAAGTATCCTGTAGAAGTCTGAACTTGAGAATCTCAGGGTGGTCGAGGAGCGGGAGTAAACATAAAACTATGCCTCAAAAAGTAATCGCCAAACAGATGCCTTTGGAATCAACGTCCGATCCGATCGCCGTGGTGGCGAGAGTCGAAACCGTGCCAGCCGAAACAGTGGCAGTAGAGTCCTACGCCGATCGGTTGATGGACGAACTGTTTGAAGGAGTCGATCGAGCATTCGACGGCAGCGCCGGACTGCCACCCGATCCAGTGGCGCCAGAGTTCGTGGCGCTCAAATCCATCTCGGTACCTCAAATAGTTTTGTCGCAGTTGACGCCAGAGCCGACGCGAGATGGTAAAAAAGACGTAGCAGCGATCGCCCGCCAAGTCGCCCTAGAAACAACCAAAAAACAGCAGTCCAAACAATCATTCGATAAAATCCTGCTCGGAGCAGCATTTGGGTCGCTACTGCTAGTCATGGGATTGTGGCTGGCAAGCAGGTCTGGACTGGTGCGCTTGCCCGCAGCCGTTGCCCCACAGACGCCGGCAGCAAGTACCAAAACCGCACCAGATACCCAGTTTGTAGAATACGTGCAGCGCTCCCTAGTAGCGATCGAACAAAAAAAAGCACCCCAGGCTAACTCCCAACTTGCCACAGTTCCCGGAGCCGCAACCCCAGGGACACTGCCGAGCATTTCAATTTCCGGCGCGCCACCGCCAACAGCAGGTCTTTCGACAGCAGTCAACCGCATCGCGAATGCCCTAGAACAGGTCGCCGCCCAGCCGGGAGCACCTGCACCCCAAGTCGTAGTCATCCCTCCCCCCGCTCAGGTGACTGTGGCTCCGGGGGCTCCTGTTCAGGTGACTGTGGCTCCGGCAGCTTCTCAAACCGCAGCAGGTTCGACTTCGCCGGCGGCCCCAGCCTCCGGTCGTGCGATCGCCACCGCTGGCAATCGCACTCCCCTCGCGGCTTCTCCTTCCTCCTCGGAGTCTGTGCAGCCGAAGATTTTGGCTCGCGAAACGGAATCAGCACCAGCGCCGGCAGCAGGACAATCCGCGCCAGCGCCCCAGCAATCCGTAGCGGCTGTGAACAGCGCTCCGATTTCCGCGCAGACGCTGGTGGGGATTTTGGAGTTGGGCGATCGATCGGCTGCTTTGTTTGAAATAGACGGTGTAGCCCGCAGAATCTATGTCGGCGAAAGTATCGGTGCTAGTGGTTGGACGCTGGCAGAAATCAAAAATCAAGAAGCAGTTATCCGAAAGGGTGGAGATGTGCGATCGGTTTTTGTCGGCCAAAAGTTCTAATCAGTCATTGGTCATTGCATTGGTCATTGGTCATTGGTCAGTAGTCATCAGTCATCAGTCATCAGTTAGGATTTTAGTAATCGGTAATTGGTAATTGCCAGCGATCGGGCTGTACCTCACGAGCGGTGACAACAGTTATAATATAGCAACCGCGCCCGACGTTTTAAATTGCTGAAACGCTTGCTCTTATTGCTCCTTCCTTCTATCCGTTTGCATCCCGTACAGGGAGACGGAAGCCGAACTTGCGAATGCTATAACTAACAACTAATGACGGATGACCGATTGCCAGTAACTGAGAACCAATGACTCACAACTAATGACCAATGACTAATAACTAATGACTGAGGAATTATAAAAAATGGGCTTATTTGACGATTTCAGCCGCTTACTAGAAACCAGATTAGAAGAATTTTTGCGCAGCAACCCTCATCTGGAGTTGCAAGCAATAGAAGAACAACTCAAGGAACAAGAAGAAGACACGCTGCGGCTGATTCTGGAGATTCAAAAACAAGAGAAAACACTGCAAGCTGAAATTCTATCCGCCGCCCAAGAAATTCAGCGCTGGAACGATCGCGCGAACAAAGCTAAAGCAGCTCAAAGGCTCGACTTAGCTCAAGCAGCCCAAGAACGACAAGCAACTTTGCTACGTCAGGGAAATCAGCGCTGGGGACAAATGCAAGGCTGCAAAGAACGGATTGAAAAAGCTAAAGAATTGTACCGCCAAATTCAATTGCGCCGAAAAGAAGTCCGCGCCAAAGCAGTGGAAGCCGCAGCAACTCGAACCACGGCGAAAACAGAACCGAATTGGGATACAAAGGGTTGGAATCAGACTTCTAATTATAGCAGTTTTAATGCGGCAGACCCTCTCGAACAAAAGTTTCAACACTGGGAAGCAGACGAAGAACTCGATCGCATGAAGCGCAATATCAACCGATAGCTACCACAGCATCTCGATGCTGTAGGGCTGACTTACTCGGAACTCGGATTTTCCGTGCAAATAATTTGTCAACCGCCAATCGCTCGGGTATGCGCTCGATCGAACTTGAGATTAAATAAAATTCTCAGATTTTAGGGACGATCGCGCGATCGTCCCTAAAATATTCTAGGCTAATTCATGAAGCGCGATCGCACTACAGGATCGCAAAATCCGTAGCAGTAATCAGGCTTGCGGGCACATTGCTCAGAGTCGCTAAAAGTTGACCAGAACCGGTAACTCGGATCAGAGTAGAACTATTCTCCGCAACAACGCTCAGTTGCGAGAAATTCAGACCACCCATTAAGCCGATCGAATCGATACCGTATTGAAAGTCTAAAATAGTCTCGCTGCCGAAGTCAAGACCCAACATAAATCGATCATTCCCAGTACCTCCAATCAGAGTATCATTCCCCTCATCTCCAAACAAGAAATCATCCCCAGCACCGCCAAGCAAACTATCCTCATCCTTGCCGCCGTAAAGAGTATCATTCCCAGCATCGCCATTAACGGTATCCTGACCTTCATTGCCAAACAGCAAATCGTTACCCATACCGCCGCAGATTTGGTCTTGTCCGCCAGCAGAACCAATGGGAAGAGGGCTACCAATATCCCCGTACACAGTATCTTCCCCGTCGCCGCAGCAGATAGTATCGTTTCCTTCATCACCAAACAGCAGGTTATTGCCCGACTCGCCTAGAACTACGTCATCGCCCTTGCCTGCACGCACTGTATCATTACCGTCACCACCTGCGATCGTATCTTGATTTTCCTGACCGCTGAGGAAATCATCGCCCGCCAAACCAAACAGCAAATCGTTGCCCGTCAAATCCGCGTCCAAGGGATTAAGAGTTCCCCCGTAGAGAGTATCCTCACCCTCATCCCCAATTAAAGTATCGTTCCCCTTATCTCCGAAAATGAGGTCATCATCTTTGCCACCGTAAACAACATCGTCGTCTTCGCCCGCAAAGATTAAATCATCTCCAGCAACGCCGTTGATATAATCATTATCCTCATTGCCAAACAGCAAATCGCTGTCAATATTTGGGCCGACCGGGAAATCGCTGTTAAGTCCCCCGTAAATATTATCATTACCCCGCAAGCCAGCCAACAAATCAGATCCGTCAAAACCGTTAATTTCCTCACCGTTACTGCTGCCGAGAATAGTATCGTTGCCGTTAGTACCATCGAAGCTATTGCTAACAGCATTCGGGCCGCGCACGCTGGCAATATTTGGCAAAACAATTTCCGCACAAATGCAGTCAGCATCTTGTCCGTCTTGCGGAGGCGGTGTTGGTGGTTGGTCGAAAAAGTTGCCAAAGTTAATATCGCTAACATTCGTGCCGCTGACAGCAATAATATCAGCAGGATTGGCAGTAGTTTGCGTCCAACCAGGTTGATTTACTTCCCGAATTCGATAAGTTCCCGGTACTAAATTAGTAAAACTGTAACCGCCCAAACTATCAGTCGAAGTATTAACTTCTCCAGCATCTAAAGAGTCATTGCTGTTAGCGTCAAGGAAGACTTGCCAGTTAGGCAATAGCGGTTCTTGAGCATCCAAAACCCCGTTATTGTTGAGGTCATTAAACTTGCTGCCGGAAATGCTAATATTTTGGAAATTGCCGAAGTTAATTCCACTACGACTTTCGCCACTGCCGAGATTAATCGGTGCGGGATTCGTAGTAGTTTGCGTCCAACCAGTCCGCTGCACTTCCCGCACGTTGTAAGTGCCGGCATTGAGGTTGTTGAAGCTGTAATTGCCAGAATTGTCAGTGGTAACAGTAATTTCGCCCGTATCTAAAGAGTTGTTCCCGTTAGCATCAAGGAAAACTAGCAATCCCGAAAGACCAGTTTCCCCCGCATCCTGAGTACCGTTGCCGTTGTCATCGTTGAATTTAATACCGCTGATGCTGCTTTGTTGGACGGGAGTAGGAGTGGTAACAGGAGTCGGAGCAGGAGCGGGAGTCGGAGGCGGAGTAGGAGTCGGAGGCGGAGTTGGAGTTGGAGGCGGAGTCGGAGTCGGAACAGGTATCGTTTGATTGCCAAAATTGACTGTAGCAGGATTAGTTTGACCTGCTGCGATCGTTACCGTA
>NZ_JAUBVR010000060.1:10157-39284 GCF_036705955.1 Microcoleus sp. A6-C6
GCTGGGTTAGGACTGGTTGGGCTACTGCCAGGTGGCACAACTTCCCGAACATTGTAAGTGCCGGCCGGCAAGTTGGGAAAAATGAAACTGCCATTGGGAGAAGTACCCGTAGTGACAGAAGTTTCGCCGGCACTGAGAATACCGTCATTGTTGGTATCTAGGAAAATCGTCACTCCGGGGACACCAAGTTCTCCGGCCGATTGAGTGCCGTTGCCGTCAATGTCGTTAAATTTGATACCAGAAATGCTGCTGAGAGTCGCGGGTATCGTTTGGTTGCCAAAATTGACTGTAGCAGGATTAGTTTGACCTGCTGCGATCGTTACTGTAGCTGGGTTAGGACTGGTTGGGCTACTGCCAGGTGGCACAACTTCCCGAACATTGTAAGTGCCGGCCGGCAAGTTGGGGAAAATGAAACTGCCATTGGGAGAAGTACCCGTGGTGACAGAAGTTTCGCCGGCACTGAGAATGCCGTCATTGTTGGTGTCTAGGAAAATCGTCACTCCGGGGACACCAAGTTCTCCCGCTGCTTGAGTGCCATTGCCATCTAAGTCGTTAAATTTGATACCAGTAATGCTGCCCAGCGGCGCGACAAGCACCCGCTGTGCGGAAAATTCAGAGGTGTTGCCAGCAGCGTCAATGGCTGTGGCAGTGATTAATTGACCCGGAGCGACTGCTACGGGGAAAACTTGATTGAAAGTGGCATTGCCGGCGGCATCAGTCGTGACTGTGGCAGAACCGATCGAGGTTTGACCTTGAGTGCCGGGGGGAGTGTTGGCGAAAAATTGCAGGGTGAAGGTGTTACTGGGAATGCTGTTGAAGGTTCCGGCGACGGTGACGTTGCCGGGGCCGACATTGGCGGTGGTGAGTATGGGGAAGTTTTGGAGGTTGTTGGCGCCTGTGTCGGTGTCGCCTGTATCGTTGGGGCTGGGGCCGTTGTTGCCGAGGTCGATTCCTATGCCGGCGTTGGCGAAGATCGAGTTATTTTGGATGCTGTTGCCGGTACCGGAGTCAACACCTACGCCGATATTGCCGTTATTGGCGATGATATTTCCTTCACCCGCTGCCGTACCGCCGATCGCATTATTACTTGCCGCAGCAGTAATCTGTACTCCTAGCGAGCTATTCCCTAATGGGCTAGTACCGTTGGCTGCAACGCCAATCGAATTCCCGCGCAGGATGTTTCCTGTTGCAGAAGCGCCTGTAATCTGGACGCCTAAACCGGCGCTGGGACTGCTGTTGCCGGAAATGATATTGCCAGCGCCGGCTACACTACCGCCGATCGTATTGTTGGGTGCATTGTCTACAACCACACCAATAATGTTTGGCAAAGCAGCGGTGCCTGCGGCGTTGGTGCCGATGTAGTTGCCGAGTACCGAGTTGAGAGTGGCATTGGCGTTGAGAATTTGTACGCCGAAACCGTCATTGCCGGAAATGATGTTGCGATCGCCCGCAGCAATCCCGCCGATCGTGTTGCTGGCAGCATCCTGTACGAGTACGCCAGTCAAAGTGTTACCCAAGTCTGCGTTACCGTTGACATCCGTGCCGATGAAGTTGCCCACGACTCTGTTGCCTGTGGCAGCGTTGCTGGTAGCAGGGGTGTTTTGAATGACTACACCGAAAGCATTATTGCCGGAAATGATGTTGCGCGCACCTGCGGTATTTCCGCCGATCGTGTTGCTAGGTGCATTCTGAATTGCTACGCCAAAACCGGTGTTGCCTAAGTCTGCTGTGCCGTTGATGTCGGTGCCGATGAAGTTGCCCAGTACAGTGTTGCCTGTAGCTGTGACAGCATCAATGAATACGCCAGCGCTGCCATTGCCAGAAATTAAATTGCGATCGCCCAGGTTAGTCCCGCCAATCGTGTTGTTGGGCGCACCTTGAACCTGTATGCCAGTGCCACCGTTGGGCACAGCACCAGTGCCTGCCGTGCTTGTGCCGATGTAGTTACCTCGGACGATGTTATTTGCAGCACCAGTGTTGTTGAGCCACACGCCGAAAAGACTGTTGCCAGAAATGATGTTGCGATCGGCTGCTGTACTTCCGCCGATCGTGTTGCCCGGTGCATTGTCAACCACCACGCCGCTGACGTTAGCCAAGGCAGCAGTCCCTACAGGATTGGTGCCGATGTAGTTGCCCCGCACTACGTTTCCGGTGGAAGTGTTGCCTGCGATGAAGATCCCGGAGTTGCTGAAGCGATTGATCGCTAGTCCTTGGACGGTGCTGTTGCTGCCAATGATTAGTATGCCGTTGATCCCTGCCCCGGCACTGGCTCCACTTAGCTCAATCAGTACCGTAGCTGGAGTAGTCGCAGTCGCAGGAGCCGCCCCTAGTTGGCTGAAACCGTCGATAGTTACAGCCCCGGTGATGGGTGGCAAGGAACTCAGGGGCGCGATCGTCTGCACGCCTGCACCGGGAATGGCGAAGTTAATGATATCCGCCCCAGCAGCAGCATTAGCATCAAAAATCGCTTGCCGCAGCGAACCCGGCCCAGCGTCAAGGGTATTAAGAACAGTAAACGTCGCCAAAGCGTGCGCGTAATTGGCCATCACCTCCGGCTCGATCACCAATCCTGTTTTAACCGCTCCAGTAACGTATTCAAGTACCCAATTGCCGCCTTTTTGCGCACTCCCCGTAATATCAGCAGAAGCAGCAATATTAGCTTTTGTTAACTTGCTGAGCTTTTCTACAAAAGCTGCTCCTTTTTCACCCGCTGCTACATTACATCCGTAGAGCAGAATTTCAAATCGATTTTGAATTGAATTGACAGAGGACGAAAACCACCGTTGCAAAAAGTCGCGATACCTTTCTAAATTGTCGGAGTTCAGCTTAGTTTTTCCTAGCTGCAAACTTCCCGATTCCCCGTGAGAAATAATGTGAACGCTTTCTATACCTTTGCGGCTTTGCAATGCTTCGGAAATTTGTTCGATGCCGTCCCGCGTGCGATCGACTAAAATGACTTCTATCCCCGGTTTCACACCCGCAGCCAGACTCTGCCAATCTTCCACTGCTGAATCTACGAAGACTATTTGTAAGTTTTTCATAATTACCTTTACCCCATGCACCTAACTAGGTTTTCAAGATGTTGTTTTCGCGCGATCGCCCCAACTTCCAGCTACAGATATGGCTACCACAAAACAGCCTTCAAATCAATAAAAGTTGCCCATGTCAAACTTGACAATTATCTGTTTTTGTAATTTTTTGGAGATCGAAAGTTGGTCGATCGCACTTTTTTATTCTCAACTTAAAAAAGACTGACCCCACGTACAGCTAGCTTGTTCCCGATTCCGGAAATATTTCAAAAAATGTCAATATAATTTACACAACTTAATGTAATATTTTAAACTCAGTACAATTTTGTGAACAAGAGTGTAACTATACGCAAGTTTCAAACCCAGTAAAGTTATAAGTATTCAGCAATTCTTCAATCTCAAACCGCAGGACGTTCGATTTTGGCAAATCCAGCCTGTCGCCCATAACATAGAGAAATAGTCGCCTTCATGGCATCATAGAAACTTGTCCCTCACATGATTGAAATCCATGACTGCTCAAAAATCCCCGGTTTCCCCCATCACCTGGATTGAAAACCGAGTTCTGCTAATTGACCAAAACCGACTGCCGAAAGAATACGGTGTAGTCGAAATTAGCCGCTCTCAAGATATGGCTGAGGCCATTAAAACTATGATAGTTCGAGGTGCTCCGGCGATCGGCGTAGCGGCAGCTTACGGGATGTATTTGGGCGCGAGGGAAATTGAAACGGGCGATCGCACCGAATTTCTAGCTAAACTAGAACAAGTTGGTGAATTATTGCGATCGACTCGTCCCACAGCCGTTAATTTGTTTTGGGCAATATCGCGAATGCTCAAAACAGCCGAGAAAACTAGCGGTTCCGTCGAACAAGTACAGAAAACTTTGTTAGAAATGGCTAAAACGATTCAAGCCGAAGACTTGCAAACTTGCAAAGATATCGGCGACAAAGGCTTAGAAGTTCTGCCAGCCACACCCGAAAAATTGAACTTACTAACTCACTGCAACGCCGGTGCCTTAGCCACAGCCGGCTACGGAACAGCATTAGGTGTATTTCGTTCTGCTTGGCGAGAAGGCAGACTCGGCAGAGTATTTGCAGACGAAACTCGCCCCCGTCTCCAAGGTGCAAAACTCACAACTTGGGAATGCGTGCAAGAAGGAATTCCCGTCACATTAATCGCCGACAACATGGCCGCCCACTGCATGAAACTAGGCATGATTCACGCAGTAGTTGTCGGTGCAGACAGAATCGCTGCTAACGGCGATGCAGCCAATAAAATTGGCACTTACAGTTTAGCAATTGTTGCCAAAGCTCACAACGTCCCCTTCTTTGTCGCTGCGCCTCTGTCTACAATTGATTTTGAACTTTCCGACGGCAGCAAAATTCCCATTGAAGAACGCGATCCAGTTGAAATGTATCAAGTTGGAACTACGCGAATTTGTCCAGAGGGTGTAGAATTTTACAATCCCGCTTTTGACGTAACTCCGGCGGAATTAATTTCAGGAATTATCACCGAACACGGCACGGTTGCTCCTGGAGAGTTGAAACAGTTTCAAGCAAAACAATTAGTTTAATTGTATGTTACTCACCCGATCAATTCACGAGTTATTGCTGCAAATAATCCCGCTTTTGTCAAGCGGGTTTGCCGATAAAATTGACGTGAAATCTGTAGAAGAAAGCCGGATATCGGTAGAGACAAGCCTGACATCTGTAAGGACACGGCAGTGCCGTGTTCCTACCGGAAATCAACTTTTAAGCAATCGTAAAAACATGACTTATATATCTCGCAACCGGCAGAGGAAAGTTGCGATTGCAGCTATAACTTTGCCAGTTGTTTTTGCTACAGTCGCTCAGGCTCAATTGTCGCCAACCTTGAAAGCTCAGGAATCAGCAGCCAAAGAATATGTGGCAGCGATGAATAAAGCTCAGCAAGCCTACTATGCAAACAATACTGGTTTTACCAGTTCTGTTTCCAATCTAGGTCTAGGCCGCATTAAAGCTGATACAGCTAATTACAAATATTCAATTAATACCGGGAATAAAGCTGTATTTAATTATGCAGTGTCCAATAAAGCTAATCTCAAAAGTTTTGTGGGAGGAGTTTTTTTGGTAGACAACAAGAGGCAAACAATTTTGTGTGTAAATGTAGCTCCGGGCAAGACTAAGCCAGCTAATCCCATTAATACTAATGGGGTCTTAAACTGCGCTGCTAAGACAGCAAAAATTGCTCAATAAACTATCTTTAATTTATGTGTAATCTAGCAAATAATTGGATAGTAAGTGCAGATTTAGCTAAGCAGTTGCTGTTAGAAGGAGCTACTCTGCTTGATGCTCGCGAACCTATTTTAAAGTGGTTTTGCCGTCTCCCGCCAGCTATTCCCGTAACTTGGCAGCAATTTACCTGTTCCGACTTTCCGCACCAAGGCAAAATTATCGAAGATGATGCAGTTTTAACAGAAAAATTGCAAGCATTGGGAATTTGTCAAGACCAACCAGTCATAGTCATTGCCGATTCAGCGAAAGGCTGGGGCGAAGACGGGCGGATTGTTTGGATGCTGCGAACTTTGGGACAGGAAAAAGCCGTGTTTGTCGATGGAGGATATCGAGCTTTTGTGAAAGCTGGAATCGATCGCACAAAGCGCACAAATCATCCATCGCAGCCGGGAGATTTTATTGTATCTCGCCGCTCGAATCGAGAAATTAATCGAGATGATTTAAAAGCTATTTTAGGTAATGATAATTTAGCCGTGATTGATGCGAGGGAGCCGCGAGAATATGCAGGTAAAACGCCTTACGGAGAAACCAGGGGCGGTCACATTCCCGGTGCGGTGCATCTCTACTACAAAGAGTTGACAAACAAGCAGGGAAAACTGCTGGAACGCGAGGAAATTGTGGCTATTTTGCAGCAGAAAGGGGTTTCGGAGTCCAGTGAGATTGTGAATTATTGCTCGGGGGGAGTTCGCTCTGCATGGTTGACTTGTGTATTGACAAATTTGGGATTTAATGCTAAGAATTATGCAGGTTCTATGTGGGAATGGTCGGCTTCGCCGGCGGATAGCTATCCTTTGGAAAAAAGTCGTAGTGTAAGTTAGTATATTTAAGATTTATAAGAATTTTAGTCAAGTATCAGCAATCAAAATAGGTTCGATCGTTCGGACTTCAGTCCGCATCTCTCATGACTAAGCTGTTCTGCTTTTAAACAATTTAAATGCAGAACAGCTTAACTAACGCACCGTACTAAATTGTGACAAAACCCGCTAATTTATCAGGCATTTAACCTTGACAAACGGGCGGGTTTTAGTTGGACAATCTCAACCGACTTGTTCGATATACTGAGCGAGATCGTCGCGCAGGCGGCTCAGTTCGGCTTCGGTGGTGACGCGCAGGCGATCGTCCCTAACCGTAATCAGCACTTTCGCAGCAAAGGGCGTCGCCCAGATATTCGGGTTGCAGAAAACCTCCAGGAATACATCCCCTGCATACCGATATTCCATCGGTTTTTGGGGAGAGGCTTTAGCACCAGCGGTTTTGGCTGCTACGGCTTTCAAGCTGTCCATCAAAGTGGCGATCGCACTTTGCAAATCCCGCGCGGCTTGCGCGGAAAAGCTAAAGGAGACAGAACCTTCAATTAAATTCAGTGTTAGCGGAGAAAGAGACATGGGCAATGAAATTTAACATACGATTGTTAATGATAAAATATACACTAACCTAAAAGAAGTACATTCCAGCTTTATTGGACTGCGAGAATGCTATTAATTGAAATTTGTCTCAAGAAGCTCGGCTAAATTAATGAATATAAATCTAGTCGCAAGCTAGGTTCTGCAATACTTTTAACCTTTTATGACTGGATCAGCTTTAAACTAGAAGCCTGAAAACTAGATGGCTGATAGAGGAGATTCTATGGTTGCCGATAACCGTTCCGAAGTCCGCAAGGTTTTAATCATTACCTTATTGCTAAACTTGCTAGTGATGGCAATTAAAGCAGCCGTGGGATGGCTGACAGGTTCCCTGAGTTTGCTGGCAGATGCCTTGCACAGCGTCACTGACAGCGCTAATAATATTTTAGGATTGGTAACTAATCATTATGCCAATCCGCAGCCCGATCGCGATCATCCCTACGGACACCAGAAATTTGATGCTCTCGGAGCTCTGGGAATTGCGGTTTTTCTGGGAATTGCCTGTTTTGAAATTCTCAGCGGTGCTGTCGAAAGGTTGCTACACGGCGGTAAAGTTGTCAAAATATCCCCAAATGAACTGTGGATTTTGCTGCTGGTACTGGGAATTAATATTTTTGTCACGTTTTACGAGCGCAGAGTTGGCGAACGTCTCCGCAGCTCGATTTTGGTGGCGGATGCTCAACACACGATGAGCGATGTTTGGGTGACAATTATGGTCATCGGCGGGTTGATCGGTGTTTGGCAAGGTCAGGTTTTAAACATACCTCAATTGCAATCCCTGGACGTGTTTTTGTCTTTTCCTGTGGCTCTTTTGGTATTTAGCAGCGGTTGGAAAGTTTTAAGGGAAAATTTGCCTTGGTTGGTGGATGAAATGGCGATCGCACCGGAAACTATCCAGGCGATCGCGATGGATGTGCCCGGAGTTATCAACTGTCACTCGATCGCCTCCCGTGGCATGATCGGGCGTCAAGTGTTTATTGATATGCACATGATCGTCAATGCTGTCGATGTAGAAACTGCTCACCAGATTACAGAAGAAGTAGAAGCCCGTTTGGAAGAACGTTTCAGCCCTGTACGCATCTTAATTCACGTCGAGCCTCCGGCTTACAAGTCCGACCAAATTAGCTACGAAGCCCAATAGAAGGAAGAAGGAAGAGGGAAGAAGGAAGAAGGAAGAGGGAAGAAGGAAGAAGGAAAGAGGAAGAGGGAAGGAGGAAATATCTAGGCCGTATCCCCCAGTAAACAGCAGGTTGAGGGAGGAACGAGGAAGGGAGTTTTTGCGATCGGCATTCCTCGATTTTTTTAAATCTTATCAATCGGATTCAAGCGATCGCACTTCATTTTGTGGCGCTTTTCCACAGGAAAAGGGGGGTTTTCCACAGGAATCGGCAAGTTTTCCACAATAAATTTGATAATTATCGATCGCAAGACTATTGGTACAAGTTGGCAGTTTTTTGGATTTCTACAGCCATTTTCTGTCGCAAGTCCCAAGGTAGCAGAATTTCGACTTGTGAGCCCAAAGCTCGCAACCACCGAGCGCGGGTAGTAGTCTGTCACTCATTCATTCAGTTGACAGTTGACAGTTGACAGTTGACAGCACTTGACAAAAGAAGTCCGAGGATTGGAGTAATGAATCGTCTGATTTTAATTTCTCCTCGCTCAGGGTTCCGGCTTTAAACCAATTCTTTCTCGTAAGTGACTTGATAGCAAGCATCGTCGGTTGGGCGACACTGGAAGATTTCTCAAAGAGCCGATCGCTCTTGTGGATCGGGGATGTATTGTGTGATTAATCTGGCGGCGCGATCGTACTCTATGGCGCTAAAGGTATGATCAATGCTGATTCCCAGCAGGTAGGATTGAGCAAAAGTGCGATCGAACCGCAATACCATCGTGTATAGCGGTTCGATCGCGTGGTGAGGAGAGCCTCATGCCCTATGCCCTATGCCCTATGCCCTATGCCCTATGCCCTATGCCCTATGCCCTATGCCCTATGCCCTATGCCCTATGCCAGATCCCGTTCGCGTATCTGATCTTTCTGAGAAAGGCTATATGAACTATTTCCTGCTGGTATGCGGACAGTAAAAATAGACCCTTTGCCCTCCTCACTTTCCACCAAAATCTCCCCGCCCATCATCTGACAGTAGTTGCGGCTAATTGTCAGCCCCAATCCAGTGCCGCCGTACTGGCGCGTCGCCGAACCATCAGCTTGGGTGAATGCTTCAAACAATTTGTGCTGCTGTTCTTCAGACATTCCAATGCCAGTATCTTTAACTCGAAAGCAAATCCAATCTGATGCTTCAACATGAGCACCTGGACAAGCAATCGAACTCGATTTAGTGCAGCCCGCAGCCATTGAATTGTCAACATCCGACAGCTTAGCTGCATTCGATTCTCCAGTGCCTTCAGTGCGGCTGACGCTGATTTTTATCCTGCCGTTTTTGGTGAACTTAGCAGCATTGTTCAGCAGATGCAGCAGCACTTTCTGCACTTTCGCCAAATCTGCGTGCATTGTGCCGACAGTTTGATTATCGCACTCTATTTCTAAAACATTGCCATTCTTTTCTACCGACAATTTCATCGTCAACGCCACACGATCAACCAACGATTCGATGTCAAATTCTCCGATGTTGAGTTTCACACCACCCGCTTCAATTTTTGACAAATCGAGGATATCGTTAACCAAAGATAGTAAGTGCGTACCAGCATTTTCAATCTTATCTAAGTCATCAACAAAATCTTTGTATCCGAAATCCTTAGCATCTTCTAAAAGTAGTTGACTGTAGCCGATAATCGCGTTTAAAGGCGTCCGCAACTCGTGGCTCATATTGGCGACAAACTGGCTTTTAGCAGTGCTAGCCGCTAAGGCTTCTTCCTTAGCTTGTTCCAATTCTTTTGTATGTTCTGAAACTCGCTCGATCAAGTGATTGAGAGACACAGCTAATGAGCCTATTTCATCTTGTCCGGTGACGGGTGCTCGCAAATCAAAATTCGACTCGGCGGCCACTTGTTCGGCTACCTGGGTGACGCTGATGACTGGTTTGGCGATCGCCCGACTGGTACGGTAAGCCACAATTCCGGCGATCGCTACCGAAAGCAGCATACTAATAATGATGATGCCCTTTTCGATTCCTTGGGCATCCTCCATCACTACACCGCCTTGCCACTCTTGCTGCTGGGCAATATCGAGGACTTTGCTCAATTCCTGAAGATGGCTGTCGAGCACTTTTGCACCTTCTCCGCTTTCTGTAGCCAACATTTTTCGGGCAGACTCTATCTCCAGAGGCGAGAGTTGCGATTGCTGGATTTGCTGCAAAGTTGATTTGAGAGTATCGGCGTAGGATTCTAAATTTTCCGTGCAATCTTGCAGTAAACCTTTGAGAACTTCCGGCTTTGCTGCCAGCCAAGCGGGTTGGCTATCAGCAAACTTTTCTATGCGAAACCGCAAGTTTTTTGCCTTGAGAATACTCTGGGAAAACTGTTTTTCTTGGAGTTGGAGCTTGGCAGAATCATCTACAAAAGAATCTAGCTGTGCTCCCTGCAATTGTGCAGCCAGCGCTGCATCTTTAAAATTTCCGAGCAATTGCGCTTGTGCGTGAGCATCATTGAGTTGTTTTAATCCTTCTCCTTGGTAGAAGTCGGCAATCACCAGTCCGCTCAGGGAGCCAATAAAGCCGATTCCTATTGCTAGAAAATACCCACCGCCAATTTTTTGATGGATGCGCCAACCTGCAATGTTAGATGGCAAAATTTTGCTGAGTTTCAAGGATGCTCTTTTCAAAAAATCATGGATGGATACTTTGGGATGTGGGGTTTCTACAGAAGAAATTTGTTCGGACACAAAGAGCCTCATTAGTTTACCTACATTGCTTTGTTTTGGGTTGACCTCTGGCGTTACCACAGGTTTTTTCTGCTGGTTAAATTGTTCTAACTCTGGATTTAACTCATTCTTACCTTCCCAAATAGCAACCGATAAACTTGCTTCGTTCCCTGTTTTTTTGAGCAAGTTAATTTTTGACATATGCAACCGCTGTATTCTGTTAAAATCTACCACGTTCTTAAGTTCTTCAAAGGGGAAAGCTTGTCTGTTTTCCAGTAGACATCTGCGAAAAAGTATCTGAAACTCTGATCGAGTTTGAGGAGAAACTTAAATTCGGTTGATGTCTAATTGATAATTAGGCTGTTGATGGCTGTTGCCAAATTACTTTTTCGACTGGTAAAAGTCTCCAGCAGGCAAAAAATTAAATATTTATCCCGGCAGTGAATTATTGCTGCATAGAATATTACAGGCAGAAAATTCTGTCTGATGTGTTTTGCCTGTGATTCGCCCAAAGCTGATATTGTCTGTTGACAATGCACCCGATTCCTCAGCTTTGGGGTTTTGCTGCCAGTAATGCGACGATTGCTTGACAGTTTTTGTTGAGCATCCGACTACTTTTTACCACAGAATGTCATAAATGTGGCAGCCGATCGCGCTTTTGCACTAAGAGCGATCGACTTTTGGCATCCCTGCCCCACTTTCGACAAGTCTGAGGCAAAGTTTTGTAAGTTGAGTATAACTTTATGACTTACCAAAAGAAACCGGGTTCCTGCGGGTTAACTGTTGGCAATTGCGACCTCTGTAGCGGTCAATTCGATCGCAAGTGCTAACTTACCATTTCTACCCAAAGCTTGATCTGCCAATTCCACCATCCAGCGATTCGGCCTAGCTTGGGGTCTGGCGGCGAGTACCAGGGCCCAAGCTTCCCGTTCTTTGCCCCGGCCCAACAGCGCAGCAAAAACAGTCAAAGCTGCGGCTGTTGAACGGCTGATGCCGCTTCGACAGCAGACGAGCAATTGGCCGGGGTGCGCCGATATTTGGCGGGCGAAGTCAATAATTTGAAGTACATCATCAATGGTAGCCAAAACGCGATCGGGGTCGTCAACGGGGGTTTCGAGGTCATTAAATTCTAGCCGGAGTCGGTTCGGGACTTTGTGAAAAGTTTTGGGTTCGGGTACACCAGGACTGCTGATCGAGATCACGTATTTGAGAGCCCGCCCCGCAGCGCGATCGATAATATACTCGCTGGCTTCTGATTCCGAAGCAATCAGGATTTTCGGCAGTTTTTCACCCGATAAATCCGTCGCAACTTCCTCCTCAAAATAAACTGTTTTTACCTCAGCGCCGACATCCGGCAAATATTGGGCTGCTAGGGCGCGAATGTCAGCAAATTCGCGCTTTAAAGCTGCTTCCAGAGCTAAAATAGCAGCGGTTGAGCCAATTTGACCGAGGGATTTAACAGCCTTTTGGCGGACTCCAGAGGTTTCGTCTTCCAGCAGCCGCACCAAACCTGCGACAGCCTCGTCTGTCCCAATTTCCCCCAAAGCAGCAGCAACTCTCCATCGCACATAGGATTCACTGTCGCCTCGTGCGATCGCCAGTCCCGCTGCGACCATTTTTTGCAAGTTAGCATCTCCGGCTGTATTGATGTTCCCCAAGGCAACAGCCGCCCTGCCGCGCACGAAAATGTCTCGATCCGAGAGCGATCGCATTACTGCCACCACAGCCACCTCGCTGCTGATTTCCCCCAGGGCAGAAACTGCACTGCCACGCACATCTGAGTCCTGATGGTTGAGGGCTTGCAGCAGCCCAGCCACAGCCGTTTCCGTCCCGATTTGTCCCAAGGCTTCGGCGGCCCTCAAAGAAACGGCATAGGAGTCAGGATCGTGAAGCAATTCTACTAAGCGGGGTACTGCGTCGCGATCGCCAATTTTCCCCAAAGCCGCCGCCGCCCTAGCGCGGACGAGTTGATTTTCGTCTCTGAGGGCGCAAAGCAGCCCCGGAACCATCTCAGATCCGCCGATTTTCCCGCAGTTGACGGCCGCCCGCCAGCGCACTTCCGCGTCTTCGTGTTTCAGGGCTTTGAGCATGGCGGGGACAGCTATTTTCGGGTTAATTTTACCCAAGGCCCAAACCGCCCAGGCGCGAACTCCGGGGGCTTTGTGGTTGAGGGCTTCGATCAGTGCTGCGGCTGCTGGTTTCGAGTCAATTTCTCCCAGGGTCCAAGCCGCCCAAGCTTGTACTTGGGAATCTTCCGATTCGAGCACCTGCGCTAATTCAATTACTGCCGCCCTTGAGCCAATTTGCCCGATCGCGCGAATGCCATGAAGGCGCACTGCACTTTCTTTGTGGTTCAAGGCTTTGACAAGCATCGGAATTGCCATGTCGGAATTTGTTAGTGCCAACAGTTGAATTTTGAGCTGCGGCGAAGTTTTAATTTTTTTGATTAAATTTACTGTTTTTAGTTGAAACTCCGGCTTTACCATTCCTGCTAGCTTCGAGCCGAGTTTTAAATTTACTTTTAGGGCTAATTTTATGGCGCGCAAAGCCAGACTTTGCTGTTTTACTTGCGGCAATATTGCCGCCAATTTGTGCATCCCTTGTTTTTGTTTCAAATATTTTTGGTTGAATTCAGCATCGCTGAGCTCTGGTAGCTGTTGGATGAGGGTTGCTGCTGAGTTCATTGATTTATCCTCATATTTTGGCGATCGCGTGAGATTGCTCTTTTAAATTCGCTGTCATAAAAAAATAAGTCTGCACTACAAAACTCAACTTATAAAAAAACTTGCACCACTTATAAAATATGTCGGATTCGACTATTTTAACAACTCCCAAATGATTGATTATCTGTTTTTTTGCGATCGGCTTAACAATTAGTAGCGCTGGCTGCTTGGCATAGATGCACTGTTAACTAGACGAGCTTCGCGCTATATCATTTTATACCAAGTTGGCTGGAAATATCGATCGACCGTTGAACGCAGCAAAGCAGAAACAGCCCGATTCCGCCACAGTCTCTCACCTCGCATAGGGCCCATTTTTCAAAGCCTCAGCCAAAGCATTATCGTGATCGCGCAAACCTTCGTAAAAAAATAGCACTTCTCCTGGAATGCCACGAGAACGGTTATAAGCAATTACTTGTAACAACAGATCGGGATTCATGCTATACTTACTACCTCGATTCGCCAACAAAACACCGGGCGACACGCAATGCACTTGTTCGCCAGTAAGTTGTTGATCAATTAGTCGATCGACCAATTGTTTGTAACCGTTAAAATCGCGGCGGTAAAACTGCGGGTGAAGCATATCGACCAACTTTCTGTCAACCCAAGACTTAGAATCTTGCAAATATTCCACCAATCCCCATTCATAGGGACTTGGCGACATCGACAGCAACAAATCAGGATTAATAGCCTTCAATTCTCGGTGCAATCGAGCGACAAACTCAGTAATTATACCAGCGCGCCAGTGCAGCCAATGTTGCTCTCTCGGATTCTGTGGCGGTTCTCTCCCGCACTCTTGGCGGTAGCGTTTAACCGTTTTTGCATCATAACCGCCTTCACAGGGTAGCGCAATGCGATCGTCTCCTTGAACACCATTTACCGGATAATTCCTAGCAACTTCCAGCATCAAACCCAGCAAAAAATCTTGCACTTCTGGGTCAAGAGAATTCATCCATTCAAAGTTATTTTTCTTAAGTAAATTGCCGCTGCAATCATGCGCCGCCCACTCAGGTTTCTTTGCTAGCAAATGACCGCCGTTGAGATTGTAAGAACTCACAAATCCGTATTCAAACCAAGGAATAACTTTTAAACCAACTCTATTAGCCTCAACAATTAATTCTGCTAAAGGGTCGCGACCTTGATAGCGTGCGTCAATTTCTACCCCAAATTGTTCGCGCATAATTTGAGAAGGATAAGCAGTAAAACCTCGGTTCCAAACTACAGGAAATACTGTATTAAATCCCGTATCGGCGAGAAATTCCATTGCTTCAGCAATTCGCTGTTTTGAGGTGAGAACTTTGCAGTCGGTGCTTGGTATCCAAACGCCGCGAATTCCATGATTGCGAGGATCAAAGGTGGTTGGCGTTATGGGATTTTTTGCGTTGACTGGAACCGCAAACTGCTGTTTTAACAAAGATTTGAAACTGCTAATCACTGACTGGAATGGCTCTAAAAATGGCATTGAGTCTAATGATTTACCAGATTTTGTACAATTTTTTATGATTAGCAACGGGCTAGAAGCCCGTTCCACAATTAATCAAATTTCTTGTGGGGTGGGCCGAAGAGCCCGCCCCTGAAATTTTACTATCCAGCTACTCCAGACAACTGCTGGCTCAAGGCTTCCTTCAAAAGCTCGGCCTTATCAGTTTGCTCCCAAGGCAAGTCTAAATCAGTGCGTCCGAAGTGACCGTAAGCCGCCACATCTTGATAGAAACGACCGCCTCTTTCAGCAGGCAAATTCTGCAAATTAAATGCCTGAATGATTCCCGCCGGACGCAGTTCAAAATGCTGCTTCACAACTTCTAAAAGGCGATCGTCATCAACTGTTCCAGTGCCAAAAGTTTCGATCATCATGCTAACAGGCCGCGCTACGCCGATCGCATAACTCAACTGCACTTCACACTTTTCGGCCAAACCAGCAGCCACGATATTTTTAGCAACATAGCGACAAGCATAAGCCGCGCTGCGGTCTACCTTCGTGGGGTCTTTGCCCGAAAAAGCACCGCCTCCGTGACGGGAATAGCCGCCGTAGGTATCCACAATAATTTTGCGGCCAGTCAAACCCGAATCTCCTTGAGGCCCGCCGACGACAAATTTGCCAGTGGGGTTGACAAGAAAGCGAGTTTCTGCATCTGGCTTGATGCTAATATCGGCAAACACGGGTTGGACGACAGCAGTCCAAAGATCTGCTTTAATCTTGGCTTGAACTGCGGCTGTATCAGTGATATCGCCGATCGCCTCAGTGTGCTGCGTAGAAATTAAGATCGTATCAATGCCAACAGGTTTCCCGTCTTCGTAACTTACGGTAACTTGGCTTTTGCCGTCGGGACGCAGGTAAGGCAATTGACCAGTTTTGCGGACTGCGGCCAATTGACGGCAAATCCGGTGCGCTAAACTAATCGGCAGAGGCATCAATTCCGGCGTTTCGTTGCAAGCAAAGCCGAACATCAAACCTTGGTCGCCAGCACCAATGGCATCCAACTCCTCTTCACTGGATTGTTCCCGACTTTCATGAGCCGTATTCACCCCTTGGGCAATATCGGGAGATTGAGAGTCAAGAGCCACCAACACTGAGCAGCTATTAGCAGAAAATCCGTTGTCAGGGTGGATATAGCCAATATCGGCTATTTTTTTCCGCGCCAACTCTATGTAATTTACGTGAGCTTTAGTGGTAATTTCGCCCGTCAGCAGCATCAAGCCCGTATTGACGACAACTTCGGCAGCCACGCGGCTTTTAGGGTCTTCAGTCAGTAAGGCATCTAAGATTGTATCTGAAATTTGATCGCAGATTTTATCGGGATGGCCTTCAGTAACAGATTCAGAGGTAAACAGGTAGCGGCGTGACAATGATTATTTCTCCTTTGATTGGTGTGAATCCTGCGACATTGGCGACAGACGACTGATTTTTCACGTAGAGGCGCAGAATCATCGCGTCTCGGTCGCCGAAAAATTTGTGTCTGTCTGGTGCGAGTTTAAGCAGGGTTTGAGATTAGCTAAAGTGACACTACTATAGCAAACTCAGTTCCGGGAAGTCCCGAAAAACTGAGATTGTGTAGGATTGTCGATCGAACTTTGACTGCGATCCTGCACCCCCCTAACCCTAGAAAGGTAAGATACAGTCAGGGTATCGCCTCGCGGATGCACTATGGCAGGAATCGAAAAATCACCAAATTTAATCCAAACGGTTGCAGACTTAGAATTTCCCGGCGGCCCAATACCGCTTGACTCTCGATTTTATATCAATCGATCGCCCGCCGAAGCCAGAGCTTGCGCAGAAATTGGCAAGCCAGGGAGTCTAATTCGGATTAAAGCTCCCAGAAAAATGGGCAAAAGTTCGCTGATGCTGCGGATAATTAACGCGGCGGTCGATCGCGGATACCGCACAGTCACTGTAGACTTTCAGCAAGCCGACGAAGCAGTTTTTGCTACTTTAGATAAATTTTTGCGCTGGCTGTGTGTCAATGTCGCTCGCCAACTCAAACTCGAACCAAATCTCGATGAATTCTGGGATGAAGATATGGGGAGCAAAGTAAGCTGCTCTCTTTACTTTGAAAACTATTTGCTCGAACAAATTGACAGTCCCCTTGTCTTGGTACTCAACGAAGTAAACCGAGTATTTGAACGCGCCAAAATTGCTCAAGAATTCCTGCCACTGCTCCGTTTTTGGTACGAACAAGCACGACAGAGCGAAACCTGGGAAAAACTGCGAATCGTGGTCATTCACTCGACAGAAATTTATATTGCTTTGAGTCTAAATCAATCTCCATTCAATGTAGGACTGCCGATTAAACTCTCCCAATTTACTACTGAACAAGTCGAAGATTTGGCGCGCAGGCACGGACTGAACTGGAGCGATAGCTATCCGATTGAGCAATTAATGCAAATGGTAGGCGGTCATCCTTATTTAGTGCATTTAGCGCTGTATCACCTGGCAATTTTGCAGGAAAACCGCCTGTCGGTTGCGGAACATGAGTCTGGGGAGGAACTGGGGCGAGCCGAGTTGGAACAACTATTAAAAACAGCTCCTACTCAAAGCGGCATTTATAGCGACTACTTGCGAAATCAGTCGATCGCGATTCAACAGAATCCCGAACTCGCCGCCGCCTTCCAACAAGTTCTTGATACTAAAAATAGCATTCACCTCGAACCTTTGATGGCCTATCAGTTAGACAGCATGGGACTTGTCAAATTAGAGGGAAATAACTGTAGTTTGTCTTGCGAATTGTATCGCCTGTATTTTCAAGACCAAAATTTGTGCGAGGACAGTTTCTCGGCTGTTGGTTGGGAGGAGTTGCAGCAAGAAAATGAAAGGCTGCTAGCTTTGGTGAATGTGGACGAACTTACTCAAATTGGCAACAGACGGCATTTTGACAGTTGCTTGCGAGCAGAATGGAAACATAATGCTCGCGATGGCTCTCCAATATCTTTAATTTTGTGCGACATCGATTATTTCAAAATATATAATGATACCTACGGACATCAAGCTGGAGATAGTTGTTTGCGATCGGTTGCTCAAGCAATTCGCCGAGCCCTCCAGCGTCCCGCTGATGTAGCCGCTCGCTACGGTGGCGAGGAGTTTGCTGTGATTTTACCTCAAACTGATGCGGCGGGTGCTCTGTTGGTTGCCGAACATATTAGAACCAAAGTTAAAGCTGTGAATATTGTTTTTAACCCGGAGAGTGTTGACTGTTTGCCTAATTCTGTGGTGACAATTAGTTTGGGAATTGCCAGCGTTGTTCCGGGGCCGGAAAATGATGCAGCAACGCTGGTACTGGCGGCTGATGAGGCTCTTTACGACTCGAAAAGGCACGGGCGCGATCGATTGACTATGAGCACGCTTTTAAATTTTCGATTTGCTGCTGTTAATTGAGCTACTCGGCGGTTGAAACCGCTACTATACAAACGAAGTCCGCCGGACGCCGACTCAAGAATTTTTCAATAGCGGGGGATGGTGCGATCGACTACCATTGAGTAAGCATCGATCCCGCCAACGATATTTTTAACGTTGGTAAATCCTCGATCGCTCAACCAGTGACACATTTGAGCCGATCGCACTCCATGATGGCACAGAACTAGGGTTTCTGTGTCGCGGTTTAGTCGATCGTCAATTTCACCAGACCATTCGGCAAACTCGCTCAGAGGAAAAGCTACAAATCCCGGTAGCGCCGCGAGTTCAATTTCATCAGGTTCCCGCACGTCTACAAGCTGCAATTTATCAGCATTGGTTTCTGCTAAATAGCGACCTAATTCTTCGACTGTAATTTGAGCAAACATTTCTGACATTTGATTATAAAAAAAGAAGTCATTGGTCATTATTCATTGGTCATTAGTCATTGGTCATTGGTCATTGGTCATTGGTCATTCGTCCTGAATCAGTTAACAGTTAACAGTCAACTCTTCGGACAGTTTCATGGATGACGAATAGGAGCTATAAACCCGGTTTCTAGGAGTTTTACGTCCATTCACGAGAAAACTCGTAGAAACCGGGTTTCTGAGGTCGCAAGTGCGTCCACAGATTGTTGTGAGGACGGTCGTACTCACAACAATTACCAATTAGCAATTAGCAATTCCCAATTCCCAATTCCCAATTACCCATAACTAATTAATTGAGCCGCGAAGGCGGTGGCATTAGCTCCATAGGAGGCGTCGGTGCAGGACGCCCGTCCAACTGGCTGACTGTGCCCCTGGGATCGAGACAACTGGCAATTAACCTGTCCGTGGGAAAGTCGAGCCTGCCGCTCAACCCGACTACACATTCAGCAAACACTTCTGGCAATAAACTGCGGCGGCACCCATCAAGCGTTAACAGGGCAGCAGCAGGTTGAGTTTTAGTTTTACTGTTAATATTCACCACGCAAGTAGTCAATTCGTCGGGGCGTCTCACCTGCCGACAGCTAGAGAGCGCTTCGAGGCCAGAAATATTGGTTTTGCGGTTGATTTGGAGGGTGCATCGAGATATATCGCGGGGGTGGAGGGCGTCGGCACAAGCTGCTGCTGCTGCCTCGGCCCCGACTCCGGCTTCGATTAGTTCCTTAGCGCAGACGCGATAGGGATTTTGAGTGCGAGGGAATCTCAGAGTGATCGCTGATGCTGGCGAGATTGGCAGTGCTGCTGCTAACAAACTCAGCGCGACTAGGGGAGTGCCGAGAGCCAACATCCAGCGCGGTGCTGGCTTTGGGGAAGCAGTGCGGAAAAAATTGGGGTTGTGCATGGCAGCTCGATTGGTGAGTTTTTTGGGCTGGTTGGGTCGATCGCGCGATCGGCTTTTACTTCAAAATTTACCGCACATTACGGATGGCTGCGGTTGATCGATTTTTTTTATCGATTTTTGTGCAAATTTTCACCGTTACCAACATATAATATAGAGTCTGCATAAAATTGCATACAGAAATTAGAGAGGAAAATAAATGTCTCGATATCGAGGCCCCCGATTAAGAATCGTCCGTCGCCTGAAAGAGTTGCCGGGTCTAACCCGGAAAACTCCCAGACGGGATTATCCGCCTGGGCAGCATGGTCAAAACCGCAAAAAGCTCTCTGAGTACGCGGTTCGATTGCAGGAGAAGCAAAAACTCCGTTTCAATTACGGTGTGACGGAACGCCAACTGCTCCGTTACGTCCGCAAAGCCCGCCGTGTCACCGGCTCCACAGGTCAAGTGTTACTGCAATTCTTGGAAATGCGCTTGGACAATACTGTGTTTCGGATGGGAATGGCTCCAACCATTCCGTCCGCTAGACAATTGGTAAATCACGGTCACATCACTGTTAACGATCGTGAAGTGAACATCGCCAGCTATCAGTGCAAGCCTGGTGAAGTGATTGCAGTGAAAAACAGAGAGCGATCGCGCACGATGGTTGAAGCTAATCTCAAAGATCCAGGCTTGGCTAACTTGCCCAGTCACTTGGAATTTGACAAGCAAAAAATGGTTGGCAAAGTTAACGGCATTGTCGAACGTGAGTGGATTGCTCTTCAGATTAACGAACTGCTAGTTGTGGAATACTACTCGCGGCAAGCTTAATTTATTAGTCATTAGTGCGAGCGTCCTCGCTCGCACGCAAACCTTATTAGTCATCAGTTAGTTGCTAGCAAAAAATCAATAATTGGGTTTGTCCCTAGTTATTAGTTAATTGTTACTGAATAGTGAGGACTAAGGACTAAGGACTAATTTTTTAGAAACAGCTATGCTGAAGGCTGAAAAAAGCTTTTCAACGGTCAATGATTAACTGTTAATGGTTAATCGTTGGCCGTTAATCGTTTAATTTGAAAAGTCCAAAAGTGGGGACGATCGACCTCAGCGACACACTGCGGGGTTCTCGTACCAAAATCAAAGGCAGCAATCCCACCAGCCGCACAGCAGCCGAAAGGGCAAACAGTGCCCCCAAACTCATGCCGGGAAGTTCGGCAAGAAAGCCTCCGGTGGTAGTTCCCAAAGCCCCAGCTAATCCCGAAACTGCTGCGGCGATCGCAAAATAAGTCGATGGTTGTTCGATCGACGCGATCTCCATTTGAATATTGTTAGTACAAAGCCCGATCGCCCCTAAAGTCGTTCCCCCCAGCAAGTGCAGCAGCGGCAGCCACACCCACACCGCAAACGGGTAATTGCCCGTACCCAGCCACAGCAAAGGCGTTACAGCCACCACCAGCCCCACCGCAATCAACAACGGGCGATTTCCCCAGCGATCGGCTAACTTGCCCCAAAACATCAGCAGCAGCAGATTTGCTGCGGAACTCAAGCTGCAATAAATCGTTACCAAACTCACATCCAAGCTTAAATCTTTCAGCAGGTAGATATTAAAAAAAGGCGCGCTCAGATTAACTGCAAATGTCCACACGCTAAAGTAAAAAATAAACATTAAGAAATTAGAATCTTTCAGCACTGAAGGCACAAAATCTGTTAATTGCTTTTCTTTTTTCTCTGGGAGTCGATCGCTCTCTGCATTTTTTCGGTATGTCTGCGGATTCACATCAACCATCAAGAATTGATACCCCAAACTAATCATTCCCGCCACAACACCAAAAAATAAAACAACACCATAGCCCAAAATTGGGTGGGAATCCCAGGCTGACACGAACAGTCCCATTAGTGGTACTCCCAGTAAAGCAACTAAGCTGGTAGCACTGTTGCGAAAGCCAAAATAGCGTCCCCGCAAACGGTGAGGAACCACCGCAGCCATCCAACTAAACCAGTTAGAAGTGGCAAAAGCTGCTAGCACACTAGCGGCTAGGACTGTTGCTAGCGTCCACTGGAGCAGTTGTTGGCGATCGGCGCGGTAAGGCTGCCAAACAATTGCGACTACCAGCACCAGCCACAGCAGCCGCGACACGCCGAATATCGCTAGGTTGTACCAGTGGCGGCTAGTTGTGCGATCGGCGATGTACGCTCCTAATGGTTGCAGGAGATTTACCAGCATCGGAATAGCAGATAATATGCCTATTTCTACGCTGCTTGCGCCGAGTTGCAGCAAGAAGTTGCTCAGTAGCAGGCCGGTAGTCGCCGACTCGAAGACCGCGGCAAAAACGCCTTCTATAGTTGAGGCTTTGAGCGTCAATCTAATATCTTGTTTGGAAAATTTGAGAGGTGTTTGTGAAGGTAGAACGAGTTGAGATATTTTCTTTTCTAGTATTTCAGGAGTCTGAATAAATAGATGTTTATTTGACTCTGTAACTGGTTCAACCATAGTCAGATAATTTTAGATTTTATATTTGCACAATTCTTATTTTGTAAAAGTTTGAGGGTTGCTGGAGATTTAATTATTTTCGCCGGTAAATGTCGATAAAATTTATTTTTTTTACTACAAATTGCTGAGTTTGCCTATTAAGATAAAGCCAGTCCCACTTTCAAGATGTTAGCTTGAAAGTGAGACTGGCACTTCCGGGTAATTATGATTAATATAGTTGATCGTCGGTCGCTGTGGCATCGACCGCTTGGAAGATATAAACGTTGTGACTGCTAAAACCTAGGTTTTAGGGCTTAACAAGCAAGCGATCGCAACATTTAGCCAAAAATTGCTCTAATTCTCTGTCAAACAAGTCGCCCCAAGGCTCAAAATAAATTTGGCGCGATCGCCTCCACTCTGCTCTCAAACCTTTAGGGTTAGCTAAATCTATAGAATCAAAGACGATCGAGTTGCCGATCGCACTTCAAAAAAACTGTTCCTTGCTTCAGGGCAACTGACAAGACAAAATATCACTTGACAAAAATCACGTTAACTGATAATAATAGCAAACCCTAGAATTAAGCTTAAATGCTTAAGGGGTATCACTGCTAGTGCATGATGTCGCTCGCCGACTAATTTACCGATTCTTGAATTTTCGTGACCAAAACTCAACCTTTATCCGGGTATACACTGCCAGTATTTGCCTGTGCCGCCGCACTTGCAGCACTGCGGTGCTTGCGTGATGCTACTAAGTGTGTAGATAGCGTATCAGTAGATTTACTGGAACCGCCAATAACGGCAGAAATTGCGATCGAACAAGCATCTGTACTCAAAACTGATACCGCTTTAGGTGTGACTCGCTCGGAGCCGGGAGACAACCTCGATCTGACTCGCAATACGCCCGTTTGGGCAATGGTGGAAGTGTTCCGAGAGGGAGAGGGAGAGAGGGAGAGGGGGAGAGGGGGAGAGGGGGAGCAGATTGTGATTCTCGGCGGTGAAGGTATAGGGCGTCACGCAGTGGGTGGAGGAGCGGCAATCTATGATTATGCGATGCGGCTGCTGCGATCGAATCTGGGCAGAGAACTCGCACCAGGAGAAAACATCACTGTCACCCTAATTCTGCCGTCTGGGCGGCAACTAGCCACTCGCACTTCTAACGAAGCTTTCGGTGTCGTAGAAGGACTTTCCCTGCTGGGTACAACTGGGATTTCTCAACCGCTGAGTGCCCCCGGACAGTTGGAAGTTTATCGAGAACAACTGCAACAAAAAGCCGAATTGTTTGACTGTTTAGTCTTCTGCATCGGCGAAAACGGCTTGGATTTGGCGCGGAAATTGGGCATCAATCCGCAGCGGCTGGTGAAAACGGCTAACTGGCTGGGCCCGCTACTGGTAGAGGCTGGATGTCAGGGCGTGCAGTCAATTTTGCTGTTTGGCTATCACGGTAAATTGATGAAATTGGCGGCGGGGATTTTTCACACTCACCACCACCTCGCTGACGGGCGCAGGGAAATTCTCACAGCTTATTGTGCTCAAGCTGGAATGCCCGCCGATGCGTGTTCCGCGATTTTTGCCGCGGCGACAGCCGAAGAAGCTCTCGGCCAACTGCGGGCTGTGGATGCGGCAACTGGCAGCAATTTGGTCGATCGAATTTACGGCGACATCGCCCGACAAATCGACTTGCGATCGTCCGATTGCATTTTTACTCACACTAACCAGCGTATCCCCGTGGGCTCGGTGATGTTTGGGCGCGATCGCCAAATTATTGTTAAAAGTGACATAGGGGATACATTTCTGACCCAAATTTGTTAATGTAGTGTGAATATCCCTGAATTCTTTTTAAAAGAGCGATCGGGGATAATATTTAACAAGTAATAATTCTCAGTCCCTAGATCTTAATTATACTAGGTTGCTACTTGACGCAATTTATGATGCAAGAGTGCAATTAATTAGAGTAAATCTCGCAGTGAATATATGCTTGCCGTAAGCCCTATTAATCGACTAACATCGCTGACAGCAATCTAGTCTAAATAAGATTTATTCCTAGCGACTAATGCTCGCTCGCCTTCAGTCTTCGACTCAGGTGGCGACAAATACCTCCGCTACGTTCTGCAAAATTAGCAATTAGCAACTACGCAATAACCGTGACTACTCAAATAGAAACTGAATCAGACCTCACAGACTCTTCTCTGGGGCTAATAGACCGCCAGATAATCGTGATTCTCGACTTCGGTTCGCAATATTCCGAACTGATTGCTCGCCGCATTCGCGAAACTCAAGTATATTCAGAAGTTATTTCTTACCGCACTACGGCAGAACAGTTAAAAGCTATCAATCCTAAAGGAATTATTCTTTCGGGAGGGCCTAGTTCTGTATACGATGAAAAAGCTCCCCAATGCGACCCGGAAATTTGGAATCTGGGAATACCGGTGTTGGGCGTCTGCTACGGGATGCAGTTGATGGTAAAGCAACTCGGCGGGACAGTTGAGCGGGCTAAGTTAGCTGAATACGGTAAGGCATCGCTATTTATTGACGATCCTACGGATTTGCTGACAAATGTCGAAGAAGGCGCCACGATGTGGATGAGCCACGGAGATTCCTGTACCGAGTTGCCAGCAGGTTTTGAGATCCTCGCTCACACGGATAATACTCCGTCTGCTGCTGTTGCTAACCACGAGAAAAGTTTGTACGGGGTGCAGTTTCACCCAGAAGTGGTTCACTCGATCGGCGGACAAGCTTTGATTCGCAATTTTGTTTATCATATTTGCGAGTGCGAACCGACTTGGACAACAGCTACTTTTGTCGAGGAAACTATTCGCGATATTAGAGCCAGAGTGGGAGACCAACGAGTTTTGCTGGCTCTATCTGGCGGGGTTGATTCTTCAACTTTGGCTTTCTTGCTGCACCAGGCGATCGGCGACCAACTTACCTGTATGTTTATCGACCAAGGGTTTATGCGAAAGCACGAACCGGAACGGTTGGTGAAATTATTTCAAGAGGAATTCCACATTCCAGTGCAGTACGTTCTAGCTCGCGATCGCTTTTTGGCTCAACTTGAAGGTGTTACCGATCCTGAAGTAAAACGCAAGCGGATCGGCCACGAATTTATCAGTGTGTTTGAAGAAGAATCGAAGCGCCTTGGCCCCTTCGATTACCTCGCGCAGGGTACTCTTTACCCGGATGTGATTGAGTCGGCTGATACGAATGTAGACCCAGCAAACGGCGAGCGAGTTGCTGTTAAAATCAAAAGCCACCACAACGTCGGCGGTTTGCCTAAGGATTTGTGTTTTAAGCTGATCGAACCGCTGCGAAAGTTGTTTAAGGATGAGGTGCGAAAAGTCGGCAGATCGATCGGGCTTCCCGAAGAAATCGTCAACCGACAACCTTTCCCCGGCCCTGGATTGGCGATTCGGATTACGGGAGAAGTTACCGCAGAGAGACTGAATATTTTGCGCGATGCTGACTTCATTGTGCGCCAAGAAATCAACCGGCACGGATTGTACAACGAACTTTGGCAAGCTTTTGCAGTTTTGCTGCCGATTCGCAGTGTAGGGGTGATGGGCGACAAGCGCACGTATGCTTACCCGATCGTTCTACGATTTATTAAGAGCGAAGATGGGATGACGGCTGACTGGGCGCGGGTTCCTTATGATTTGTTGGAATTGATCTCGAACCGGATTGTGAATGAGGTTAAGGGTGTTAACCGGGTGGTTTACGATATTACTTCTAAGCCGCCTGGTACGATCGAGTGGGAATGATTGCTAGTTAGCTATTGAGTGGGCGGACAATATTTTTGTCCGTCTGCTGGACTTGCGAACCCTTGGGTTTCTTTCGATTTTTAGGGGGTGGAGGAGTGAAAAGGGCGATCGCACTACAATCGAGATGGTTTTGGCGGTGGATATGGCGCAAAGGGCGATCGGCTGTTAAATTAACCTTTACCAGTACGCTTCGAGATAATTTTATTCTGTGGCCACCGCATCCAAAAACAGTATAACAAAGTCAACTCACAGCTATCCCGATACACAGCAAAGCCCAGAAAACGTCACAGGAATAGTTGGTAAAAACTGCGCGTCAACTTCAATTATGGCATAGTATAAGACTCACAATCACCCCAAAGTGAATCAATTAAAACATAGTTTTAATTGATTCAACTTGATAGATTAACAGAAAACAGCTTTTGAGTTCTATGAATTTTATCAGTTTTAAATTCATCTAATTTAAACCTCCATGTCTCTTGATACAAATCTTCTGATGATAATTGGATTTCTTGTGTATAGCATCCATTTTGAACCCAAAAGTTGAAAAATTGTTGAATTCTATTTTGTAAATCTGTAGGACTAACACAAAGGAAATAATTGATACCTGACTGACTTTCCCTAATAGTATTAGCTAAGTTATTGATGTCAAATCCTGTCACATCTAATATGTTTGAAAATATATGGAGCTTGATGGTTGTTTTTGATGTTGATAAATCTTTTTTATTTAAATACTGAAGCTGATTATTCACAGCTCTAATATCTAAATTAGGTGCATCTAAACCCAGATGATTAATATGTATAACGCCGCGACTTAAAGCTATTTCCGAAGGTTCAATTAATGTAATTGTCTCTATTTTTAGTCTAGGCAAACTCTGCTTTTTTAAACTATCTAAAAAGCAAGTTGTTCCTAATGCTTGGCCACATCCATAATCAATTATCTCTATATTTAGATCTGTTTGTGATAGAGTTAAATGGTTAAATAATCGGTCTAATAAATATAAGAGTTTATAGTAATGAGAACCACCATAAAAGGCAAAATAAGCCAAAAGAGTATTTTCTTCGGATAAAATATTCAAGCCATGCGCTAGTTGACCCCAATAATATCCCCAATTACTGCGCGGTATTTGAGAACGAAAAGTCTCGACATTATACTCATATATTGACCAAAAATCTTTTGACACGGAAAGTAATTTTTGTGCATACAAGGTATTTTTTTCGGGAAAATCTTTGATTTTCTTGGTACTTTTATATTTTGGTTCTTTGGTTTTTGCCAAAACCAAAGTATTTTGTTGTTTTATAGTTGTTTTTGACTGATTTTTATTGTCAAGTAATTGTAAAATTTGTCTCTCTTTAGTTTCCAGAGTAAAAATTACATTTTGCAGACTGTCTCGCTGTGTATTTAGAGATTTAATCTCTTCTTTAAGCCGCTCAACTTCTCTAATGATTGAGTTGTATTCTCCTTCAATCGTTATTTTTGATTGAGTTTTGCTATCAATTTCTTTGACAAGTTTTTGGTTTTTACTTTTAAGCTTTAAAATATTATTTTCAATGCTTTTTAAGTTTTCCGTGTGGCTGTCTAGCAGTTTCAGTTCTAGTTCAGATTTTTTGCTTAAAACCAACGCACTACTCAGGGTACTGATTGTCGCTATACCACCTATGACAGCACTTTTAGTAAAATTTTTATCTACTACTATACCTAAACTAAAAGCAATACTAAAACTTAATGTTCCTAATAAAAATAAATTTTTCATAACTCGATTACCCGTGATGTGATAAATTGAATAAATTTGATGACTTTTTGTTTGAGGTTATTAAACTGGTTTGATAACTCTAAAAGTTAAATTGATTCTGGGGTCAACTGATTGAGAATTTTTCGGTATCTGATGTTGCCAGTAGTGCTGTGTCTCACCTTTCATCAACAGCAAACTACCCTTTGGCAAATCAATATCAATTTTGTGCTGTTTTGATATTTTATGCTTTAAGGAAAATCGGCGAGTTTGCCCAAAACTAACTGAGGCTATAATAGGATTTTGTCCTAATTCTGGCTCGTCATCACTATGCCATGAAACACTATCTTTACCATTACGATATAGATTGAGAAGAATACTATTAAAAGTAACTTCTGATATCTCTTCAACCTTTGATTTAATTGACTTGAGTGTGGCCGTCCAAGGTTCTGGATGCTGTTCTATACCGGAATAAGTATAGGATTTACCTTCATCTCCATACCAAGCTGTCAGTCTGGGTAATGGCATTTTTTTCCCAAACAAATGAATGGTATCTTGTTTCCATTTAACACTATAATATAAATCTAAAAAAAAATGGTCACTTTCTTGGATGCTTAAGAAAGAA
Source organism: Microcoleus sp. A6-C6 (assembly GCF_036705955.1). Lineage (NCBI taxonomy): Bacteria > Bacillati > Cyanobacteriota > Cyanophyceae > Oscillatoriales > Microcoleaceae > Microcoleus > Microcoleus sp. A6-C6. The sequence goes on from NZ_JAUBVR010000060.1 coordinate 38,159, forward strand.
GGATATAATATAACTTCTCCATCTGTATTAATAACTTCTTCTTGTTGCATACTTTTTTATCAAAATAGATTACTGCTATCTAGCTGATTATCCCAAAGTCTTATCTGATGATACATAATTGCCTGAACTCCAGTCAAGGGGTGTGGAATGATGATTTTGCATAATTTTTCCGATCATACCATCGATCGGCCTCAAAATCTACGATCGACTCCTTGACTGAGATAAACACCCATACTTATCTTCTATGAATATCCTACATCCCTCGCCACCTAAGATTTGCGCCAAACTGTCCCTGGGTGCGATCGCCCACTGGGTAAATCGGTTAAACTAATAAATTTCAAGCCTTTTAGTCTGCTCACCCTACGACTACTCACTGTAATGATACTTACAACTGGCGATCGCAATTTCGACATCCGTCACTCGGTAAACTAAACGATGTTCATTATCGATGCAGACCAAAAACCACTTAACTCGTATTTCAGAGGTTCAGGTTTACCCAATCCTTCAAAGGGCGATCGATCTATATCTTTAATCAGTTCGACAATTTTACGATAAATCTTTTTGTCCAATTTCGCCCATTCGTTAAAATCTGCAAAAGCAGAGGATTCAAAAACAATTCTTCTGCTCATTCCAAATCCTGTAAGTTAACTTCAACTAAATTTTGACCCTCTTTAACATTCTCAACTGCTCTCAAAAGTCGATTTTTGTTGCTTTCTGAATTTAAAAGATATTCAGTTTCATCAAATTCGGTGACAATAATTTCAATCTCTTTATCTCCAAAAATCGCCTTTATTTTTTCTAAGAAATTGCGATCGAGTTCGCTAGCTTTTAAACGATAAACTGTTGACATCGTTTTTACCTATTTTTAGTTTTGATAATTATACAGTAGCGCCCAAACTGTGATCTTCTCAAATCTAGTATGGCATAGTGATTTAAAAATTGCAGAGTCCCGCACCGGACACGGCATTGCCATGTCCCTACGGATATTCTGTACAATTTAGCCAACAATCAAGGCAAAGCCGATCAATTTTGTGGTTCTATCTATTCATTTTCCCACAGCAGCAGGCTGCTTACGGTTCCGCACTTCCAGATAAATCAACAAAGCATTAACATCAGCCGGATTCAC